>JBIIHR010000052.1:0-6649 GCA_044235655.1 Cyanobium sp.
TGCAGAGGGTGCATTTCTTTCGGTCGTTCACCAGGGCAGGTGGGGTCGTCCGCTGCAGCTCCTCCGCTAAGCGCACCAAGCTGTCATCCACTTGCCCATCCAGGGCCGGGGTGAGGGTGAGGCGCTCCTGAACCAGGCGCCCCCCTTGGCCCGCCAGCACCAGGCCATGGGGCACGGGTGCCTTCTGGTGCTCGGAGAGTAGCCGTCCCCAGAGTGCCAGGAGAAGGCGGTGTTCCCGGGTGGTGCGTCGTCCCTGACGGGCGAGCACTGGCCGGTAGCCATGGCCTCCCCAGCGGCTGGGGCTGTTCACCCGCACCAAGAGGGTTGGATGGGCCTCCACCTTCAGTCCCTGGGGGCCTGGTGTCCGCAGCCGCACCCCCATTACCGCCTGGTCGCCCTCCTGACAGGCCTGGAGACCGTGGCCAGGTTTCTGGGGAAGCAATTGCTGGAAGCGCAGCAGCTGTTCCTGCAGGGCCAGGGAGCGATGGGCATTCCAGCGCTGCAGCTCCCGGGGGCCGTGCCGATCGAGCCAGGCCTTCCGCCGGCAGCGCAACCAGCTGCGGAGGAGTTTGTCGGTGAGAGGAGCCGGAAGGGAACGGTCGTCTGGCGGCTGCCTCATCTCACCAGACTACCGGGAAGTGGCCTCCCGCCAGGCCGGCACCTGGGCCAACCCAGGGGAGATGGCAGGCTGTTACGACCAGCCCGACGATGCTCCCTGCCTGCGATGGTCTCTGCCCCCCTGCCCCTCGAGGCCAGCCCGATCGTGTTCGGCACCGATGGTTGGCGGGGCATCCTCGGGGTGGACATCACGGTGGAGCGGCTGCTGCCCGTGGCGGCGGCCGCAGCGAGGGAACTGGAGAGCAGTGCGCCAGCAGGCCTGACCAGCAGGGAAGTGGTGTTGGGCTACGACAGGCGGTTTCTCGCCCCGGAACTGGCCGAGGTGATTGCGTCTGCGGTCCGTGGGGCGGGGTTGGAGCCGGTGCTGGCGGCCACCCCTACCCCCACGCCGGCCTCCAGTTGGGCCGTCGTGGAGCGGGGTTCCCTGGGGGCCCTGGTGATTACGGCCAGCCACAACCCCCCGGAGTGGCTGGGGTTGAAGATCAAGGGCCCCTTCGGCGGATCCGTGGAGGGCGACTTCACTCAACGGGTGGAGCGCCGCCTGGCGGCCGGGGGGATGACGGTGCCGATTGCCGGGCTCACGAACCGCTTTGATGCCCTCGGGGCCTATGTGAGTGGCCTGCAGGCCAAGGTGGACACCGCTTCCTTGGCGGCGGGCCTGGAGCGGCTGGGCTTGCGGGTCATCGTGGATCCGATGCATGGCTCGGCGGCGGGAGTGCTGCCTGCCCTCCTGGGGGAAGGGGCCGTGGCCGGGGGGGTGATCCGGGAAATCCGGGCCCAGCGCGATCCCCTCTTCGGGGGGCATCCTCCGGAGCCCCTGGCCCCCTATCTGGAGGAGCTGATCAGCGCGGTGCGCCGTTCCACAGCGGAGGGCAAACCTGCCATGGGGATTGTCTTTGATGGGGATGGCGACCGGATTGCCGCGGTGGATGAAACCGGCCGCTTCTGCAGCACCCAGCTGCTCATGCCTCTCTTCATTGATCACCTGGCCCGGGCCAGGGCGCTGCCGGGCAGCGTGGTGAAAACCGTGAGCGGATCCGATCTCATGGCCTTGGTGGCCGAGAACCTGGGCCGCCCTGTGCTGGAGAAGCCCGTGGGCTTCAAATACATCGCGGCTGAGATGCTCGCTGGTGAGGTGTTGGTGGGGGGAGAGGAATCCGGTGGGGTGGGCTTCGGCATGCACCTGCCGGAGCGGGATGCCCCCTTTGCAGCCCTGTTGCTGATTGAGGCTTTGGTGGAAGGTGGGGTGCCCCTTGGCGCCCGGATCGATGCCCTGCAGGAGCGCTGCGGGGGGGCGGCGGCCTACGACCGGCTGGATTTGCGTCTGGCCGATATGGCCGCCAGGGCCCGGTTGGAGGCCCGCCTGGCCTCCTCTCCCCCTGCGGAGGTGGCCGGCCTCCCCGTGCTGGAGGTGATCCGCACCGATGGCGTGAAACTGAGGCTGGGACCAAGCCACTGGCTGATGCTTCGTTTCTCCGGCACCGAACCTCTGCTGCGTCTCTATTGCGAAGCCCCGACAACGGAGCGGGTGGCGGCGGTGCTGGCCTGGGCTCGGGAGCTGGCGGAGGGGAGCTGAGGGCCCGCGATGTTTCCCCTGAACCCAACCCCCAGGCTGGTGATTGCGAGTGGCAATGCCGGCAAGGTGCGCGAGTTTTCCCGCTTGCTGGTCAGCCTGGATCTCGACATCAGCCCCATGCCGCAGGATCTGGAGGTGGAGGAGACAGGAGTCACTTTCGCGGAGAACGCCTGCCTGAAGGCTGTCGCCGTGGCTCAGGCCACGGGCTGTTGGGCCCTTGCTGATGATTCCGGCCTGGAGGTGGCGGCCCTGGGAGGAGCGCCGGGGGTGCAGTCCGCCCGCTACGCCGCCACGGATGGGGCCCGCATCGAACGCCTTCTGAAGGACCTGGCCCGGGCCGAGCAGGACGCCCTGAAGGACCAGAGGGAGGGCGATCGTCGGGCCCGCTTTGTGGCGGCCCTTGCCCTGGCGGATCCACGGGGCCAGGTGGTCGTGGAGGTGGAGGGGGTCTGCGAGGGCACCATCCTCACCGCCCCCCTGGGGGAGGGGGGCTTCGGCTACGACCCGGTGTTTTGGGTGGAAGAAGCAGGGCAGTCGTTTGCCCAGATGGATCCGGCGTTGAAAGCCCGGTTCTCGCACAGGGGCCGGGCCTTTCAGGCCCTGAAGCCCCGCCTCCAGGATCTATGGGTCCGTTGAGGTCACCTGTCCCCGTTTTTCACGGCCAGATCGCCCACCACCGCCATCCACTGGTGCAGCTGCCAGCTCACCCCCCCGCTGCGCACCATCGGATCCTGTTCGATGACCGCCAGGGCGCTGCCGTAATCCTCCGCCTCCAACAAAAGCAGGCCGCCCCCGCCTGGCTGACCTTGGCCATCTATCAGATAGCCGCTGCTGATGCGATGGCCCTGCTGTTCCAGGGAGCGCACCCAGGCGCCATGGGCCT
Organism: Cyanobium sp.; assembly: GCA_044235655.1. GTDB lineage: Bacteria > Cyanobacteriota > Cyanobacteriia > PCC-6307 > Cyanobiaceae > Cyanobium. The sequence continues at coordinate 3,078 of JBIIHR010000052.1, forward strand.
CCAGATGGGGCCTGAGCTGCTCCCGGGGCCACAGAAAGGATTCGCGCTTGATGAACCAGGGCAAGGGCACAGCTCCCTAGGCGGACACCCAGCTGCCGTGCAAGCCGTGGGGTAGGGCCAGGGGCAGCTCGATCACGGCCACTTCCGCCATGGTGGTGGCATCCAGGATCACCAGATCACTGCCACAGCGCGCACCGTTCCACACCAGGGTGAGCACCCAGCCGTCGTCTTCCGCGCTGCTGCCGGGGCGGGGCACCATCAGGGGCTCGCTCACAAAGCCCCGGGGGCCGGCGCTCCACACCTTCCGCTCGCCGCTGGTGAGATCAAGCTTTTTGATGGCCTGCAGGGGGTCGTTGCCCACCTCACGCTCGGCCACGGCCATCCAGGCCAGCTGGCTTTCGAGCCCCTGATGGCGTGGATTCACCATGGCGAATTCGCAGCAGCGCTCGCTCAGCCGCTCCGTGCGCACGGTCTTGCTGGTCAGGTCAATGGTGCAGCGTTCCAGCAATCCTTCCGGGATGAGATCGAAATCCACCGTGCGGAAGTCGGTGTCAGGGCCAATGGAGGGGAAATCGGCGTAATAGATGCTCTCCACCACCACCGTCTCTCCCTTTTCCCAGGCGTTGAGGTGGTGAAACACAAAGCCCTCCGGAGCGGGCACGATCCTTGGGGCCTGCCCTGCATAGGCCCCTGAATCCCTTGGGATCAACCAGAATTGGGCCTGCCCACCGGGCTTGGATGTGAGGCATTGGGCCGCTCCCTTGAGTCCCAGAGCAAAGGGCAGGGGGTTGAAGGCGATGGCGTTCTGGAGAAACACCGCCCAGTTGGGGGTGATGGCGAAATCGTGCAGGAAAGCGAAGCCGTTGAAGCTGTCGCTGCGTTCGTTCAGCAAGGTGCCCGCGGCCTCCCCAGCGGGGCCTTCGCCACTGGCGAATTCCATCAGTCGGATGGTGCTGCGCGGACCGGTCTTGAGGCCGAAGGTGACCATGCGCTCGCTCCCGTGATGGCCAGGATCGAAGCGGGGGTGGGCGCTGAAGGCTTCGCCAGGCTTGAGCACCCCATCGAGCAGGGTGAGCCCGCGGGTGTGAAGGGTGTGGGGATCGAGGGCGTGGGGGCCGGCGGCCTCCCAGAGGGCCAGGAGCTGGTCTCCGAGGCGCACCACGTGGGTGTTGGCGATGTTCTTGAGGCGCAGATCGAAGGCATTCGCCAGGGGGCCGCCGGGCTTCTGGGTGCCGAAAACGCCTCGGTAGAGCGGCTGAGCGGCCTTTTCTTCTGCGAGCCAGCCTTCGGTGCGCACAAAGCGATTGGTCAGGCTGGCGCCTTCAGGGCCAAAGCGCACCGCAGTCACCATGCCGTCGCCATCGAAGGGATGGTGCACCCAATGACCTCCACGCTCGAGCCTGCCGGGCCCGTTGCGATAGAGAGTGCCTTGGAGTTCAGCCGGGATGGCCCCTTTCGTGGCCTTGAGGGGCTCATCCGTGAGCTCCAGGGTCACATTACGGAAGGCACTGGCCCAATCCGCGCGGTCGTAGGCCCTGGGCGTGGCCGACTCCTCTGGAGCTGCTGGGGAGGGGGCGCGACCGGGGGCGAGGGTCATGGGCTGGGGGCGCAAGGGAGTCTTCAGAACTCCATCATCGCTTAACACTTTGTCAAATGTGTGGTCTGCCGCTCCGGCTCTCACCCACCGGCCTGCTCCAGCATCCCCTTGCTGCTGGGCACGGCCCCACCGCGCCTGGGGTCGATCTCCACCGCCTGCCGCAGGGCTCGTGCAAAGGCCTTGAAGCCGGCCTCGACGATGTGGTGGGAATTCACCCCCTCCAGCTGGCGGAGATGGAGCGTGAGACCAGCGTTGTTGGCCACAGCCACGAAAAATTCTTTGACGAGCTCCGTGTCATAGGTGCCGATCTTCTGGGCCGGGATCTGGAGGCCGTAGCTGAGGTGGGGGCGTCCAGAGCAGTCGAGGGCCACCTGCACCAGAGCCTCATCCAGGGGAGCCAGGAAGTGACCGAAGCGATGGATCCCGCGCCGTTCCCCCAGGGCCTGGGAGAGGGCCTGGCCAAAGGCGATGCCCACATCTTCGTTGGTGTGGTGATCGTCGATATGGGTGTCGCCGGTGGCGGCAATCTCCAGGTCGATCAGGCCGTGGCTGCTGATCTGGTGGAGCATGTGGTCAAGGAAGGCCACGCCTGTGCAGGCCTGGCACCGTCCGGAGCCATCCAGGTTCAGGCTTACACGCACATCGGTTTCCCGGGTGACGCGATGGATGGAACCGCTGCGGCCGGAACTCCCGATCGTCATGGATGAACCGCGCCTGGGTGGCGATCGAGCAACTGGGTTGATCATGCCGCGGCATCTGCACCCATGAGAAGGCCAGGTGGTGACCACGGAGTGGCGAGCGGTTTAACGCCTGGAAATTTCTCTCCTCCCGGGCTTTAGCATGTGATTTCAGACAATCAATTCTCTCAGGCGATTGACAATCAAGGTGCGGAATGAAGATATGGCCTCACCCCTGCTCAGAACGTTTGAGGATGTTCTGGCCTTGCCTCAGGTCCGATTTTTTCTTGACGGCAGAAGGCCAGAAGGCCTGATCTGGGATCCCGCTCGGGAGATTGTCATCGAAGAGGCTCTCCCCAACCTCCATACCCTTCCTCCTCTACAGGCTCTGCAACTGGAGGAGAAGGACCTCATCCCCATTGCGGGCCCGTCTTGGCTGGAGGCGGAGACCATCGACGCGCCGGTTATTTATGGCGGTTTTCTGATTCGTCATTTTGGCCATTTCATCCACGAAAGCCTTAGTCGCCTCTGGTGGTTGGCCCCTGGCGAGGGAATGGAAAGGCGTGCCCAGGAGGCCAGCCAACAACTGCAGCAATTAAATGCAGATGTGGTGTTCTTCATGCCCGAATGGCTGGATAATGGCAAGGATCTCCTCCCCTATATGGAGGAAATCTTGTGCCTGCTGGGTTTGCCAGCCAGCCGGATTCGTATCCTCCAGCGCCCGCTGCGATTCCGCCAGCTCTGGATCCCCGCCTGTGTCTGGGGATTCGCAACCGATTCGCAGGTGTTGGATCAGCGGCTGGGCTGTGATACCCGGGCTCTGATGCGCCATCTCCTGGCCAGCTCCCAGGTGGAGCCTCCGGAGTTGGACCAGCCCGGCAAGGTCTATGTCACCCGCAGCGGCCTGCCCTTCAGCCTGGGGCGCCTGATTGGGGATGCGGTTCTGGATCCCTTGATGGCGGAAGCCGGCTACAAGGTGTTCCATCCGGAGGCTGTCTCCCTTGCGGAGCAGATCCGCGTCTACTCGCAGGCGAAGGATCTGATTTTTATGGATGGCAGCTCCCTGTATGTGCTTTGGTTCGCCAAGCTCCGCCCCGGCACCCGGGTGCGTGTGATTTTGCGTCGCCGCCAAGGACGCTGGATGTGTCAACAGCTGCTGGCGCTCTTGCCAGCCGCTGGGTCCATTCAATGGCAGGTGGTCGATGCCCTGCGGGCGGAGGCCCTCACATCTGGCCAGGATTGGGAATCTCACAACGTTGCGGATCTTGCCAGCCTTTTGCATCAACTTCTAGGCGATA
>JBIIHR010000053.1:0-6596 GCA_044235655.1 Cyanobium sp.
TGGTGCCCTGCCCCAATGCCACTGGGCAGGAACACGAGGTGGCTCGCTCCTGGGGCCTGTTCGAGCGGGTGGTACCGGCACGACGGTTCTGGTGGCTGTTGCTTCGTCCCCGTCGCCATGGCTTCTGGCCTCGCCAGGGGGTGGTGGTGTTTCTGGGGGGCGACCAGTTTTGGACCGTGCTTCTCTCCGCTCGACTCCGTTATCGCCACCTCACCTATGCCGAATGGGTCGCCCGCTGGCCCCGTTGGAATGATCGGGTGGCCTTGATGGGCGCGGCGGCTGCCTCCCGCCTCACTCCCCGATGGCGGGGTCGCGCCGAGGTGGTGGGCGACCTGATGGCCGATCTCCCCGACCAGGCCCGTCAGTCGGAGCCCCTGGCATCAGGGGGGGCCTGGGTGGCGTTGTTGCCCGGGTCGAAGCGGGCGAAGTTGCAGGTGGGGGTGCCGTTCTTGTTGGCCACGGCCGATCGCCTCGCCCACCTTCAGCCCAACGTCCGCTTTCTGCTCCCGGTGGCGCCCACCACATCCCCTCGGGAACTCCTGGCCTATGGCAGCCACACCAACCCCCTTGCCCCCAGCTACCTGAGCGGGGAGCCCCAGCTGGAGCACTCCGTTTCCGGAGCGTTGCTGCTGCGCACTCCTGCAGGCACCCCCATCCAGTTGGAAACGGGCCACCCCGCCCATGGTCCCCTGAGCCAGTGCGCCCTGGCCCTCACCACCGTTGGGGCGAACACCGCCGAACTGGGGGCGCTGGGCGTGCCCATGATCGTGCTGGTTCCCACCCAGCATCTCCACTTGATGCAGGCCTGGGATGGGGGCCTGGGGATCCTGGCCCGCCTGCCGCTCCTGCGCCGGCTCCTGGGGGTGGCCCTGACGGCCTGGCGCATGCGCCATCGCGGCTTTCTGGCCTGGCCCAACATTTCCGCTGGACGCCCGGTGGTGCCGGAGCGGGTGGGGGCCATCACCCCGGAGGAGATTGCCGCTGAGGCGGCCGATTGGCTGGCCCAGCCCGGGCGGCTGGAGGGGGTCCGCGCGGATCTGCGCGCGCTCAGGGGTCAGCCGGGAGCGGTGGAGGCTGTCGCCAGGATGGTGCTGGGTCTGGCTTTCGCCAGCGATTCCCCCCAGCGCCATGTCCCCCAGGAGGACGGATGAAACGGGTTCTCTTTGTTTGTCACGATGCCAGCCGCACGGGGGCGCCCCTGATGCTCTTTTGGTTGCTGCGTGGGCTGTTGGCCCATCAAGCCGTGGAAGCCCATGTGGCGATCCTGCGGGATGGGCCGTTGCGGGAGGACTTTGAGGCCCTTTGCCCAACAGAAACCTGGCGCCCGTTCCAACCGACGCCATGGCAACAACGGCTCGTGGCCAAGGTCAGCAGACGACCCCTCTCGGTCGATCCCGACGCCTGGCTGGCCGAGATCGTGGAGCGGGTTCGGCCTGATGTTCTGTATCTCAACACCCTCGTGGTGGGCTATGCGCTCGGGCGCCTTGCGCCCCAACACGTGCCTCCCGCCGTGATCAGTCATGTCCACGAGCTTGAGCCCAGCCTGGCCATGCTTTCCAAGCCTGAGCTGGTGCAGCGTCAGCTGGCCTTGAGCACCCTGGTGATTGCTTGCGCCGAGCCTGTGCGGACCTATCTGGTGTCGCGCCACCATGTCGCCCCTGAGCGCTGTGCCCTGTTGCCGGAGGGATTTCCTCTCGCCATGGCCCAGCCCCTTGAGGCCAGCACCTTCGACCCCCAGACCAGGGCTGTGGTGAACGCCATGGTTGAGGCAAAGGAAAAGGGAGCCTTTCTGTTTGGTTGTTTAGGCAACCCCATCTCCCGCAAGGGGGTCGACCTGTTTCCCTTGCTCCTGCGGGAGTGCGTCGATCTCTTCGGCGAGCTCCCCTTCCGGGGGGTCTGGGTGGGGTGTGGTGAGGGTTCTGCGGCCCATGCCAGCTTGTTCTGGGATCTCCACAGGCTTGGCCTTGAGGAACGGGCCCTCGTGCTTCCCGGGCTTCCGAAGGGCCCCGCGGCCATCGCCCAACTCGATGTGTTCACCCTTCTCTCCCGGGAAGATCCCTTTCCCATCGTGGTTCTGGAGGCCGGTGCCCAGGGCATCCCAACGATTTGCTTCCAGGGCTCGGGGGGCATTCCGGATCTGGCCCGTCGGGAGGCCGTGGTGGCCGTGCCGTATCTCGATCTCCAGGCGTTTGCCAGAGAGCTCCACCATCTGGCTTGCCAGCCCGAGGAGCGCAGACGCCTGGGCCAGCGATGTCACGACATCGTGCTGGCAGAGCACACGGTGGAGCACCTGGTGCCCCAGCTGGAGCGCCTCATCGGGATCTGATCAACAGGCCCAGCTTGCTTATGGTGGATCCATTGCCCCGATGTCCCAACACGTGACGCAGGATCCCCCACCGGCACCGGAATCCGCTTGCGGCTTGCCCAGTGGCCTACCCCATTCGCGGGACGAAGCTGCCTGGAGGGAGCGGCTCACCCCAGAACAATTCAGGATCACCCGCCAGGGGGGGACGGAGAGGGCCTTCACCGGTGCCTACTGGAACCAAAAGGAGTCGGGGATGTATCGCTGCGTCTGCTGCGGCACCGACCTGTTCAGCTCCTCCACCAAGTTTGATTCCGGCACGGGCTGGCCCAGCTTCTGGGAGGGCGCGGCCCAAGGGGCGATCACCACGGTGGTGGACCGTTCCCATGGCATGGTGCGCACGGAGATTCGCTGTGCCAACTGTGACGCCCACCTTGGCCATGTCTTCAACGATGGCCCCAAGCCCACCGGGTTGCGCTACTGCGTGAACTCCGCCTCCCTCGCCTTTGAACCCGCGAGCGAGCCCTAGCTGTGCTCCCGCAGGAACTGGATCGCACCTTGCAGTTCTTCTGCGAAGCGATCCACTTCCTCTGGAGTGGTGGTGAAGCCGAGGCTGGCCCGCGCCGTTGCTGCGAGGCCGTAGTGCCGATGCAGGGGCTGGGTGCAGTGGTGGCCGCTGCGGATACAGATGCCGGCGGAATCGAGCAGGGCGGAGATGTCGTGGGCATGCAGACCCTCCACGCTGAAGGCAGCCAGGGCGCCGCGGTGGGGTTGTTGCTCTGGGGTTGGACCAAGGATGCGCACGCCTTCGATGGCCTGGAGCCTCTGGAAGAGCTGGCGGGTGAGCTCCTGCTCCCAGGCATGAATTCTCTCGATCCCCAGGGTCTGCAGGTAGTCGATGGCGGCTCCCATCCCAATGGCCTCTCCGATCGCCGGGGTTCCGGCCTCGAATTTGTGAGGGAGGTCGGCCCAGGTGCTGTGGTCGAGAAACACCTCGTGAATCATTTCGCCACCCCCGAGGAAGGGCGGCATGGCTTCGAGCACCTCTTCCCGGCCCCAGAGGAAGCCCATGCCCGTTGGGCCACAGAGCTTGTGGGACGATCCCACCAGAAAGTCGCAGCCCAGCTCTGCCACATTCACCCTCTGGTGGGGCAGGCTCTGGCAGGCATCCACCAGCAGCTTCGCACCAGTTGCTCGCACGGCCGGTGCCAGCTGGGCGATGGGGTTGAGGCATCCCAGGGTGTTGCTCACATGCACCAGGCTCACCAGCCGGGTGCGCCCGTTGAGCTGGGCGTGAAAATCATCCAGATCCAGTTCGCCGCTGGGGGTGAGGCCCACGTGACGAAGGACACAGCCCGTGCGTTGGGCCAGTTGCTGCCAGGGCACCAGATTGCTGTGGTGCTCCATCACGGACAGGAGCACCTCATCGCCAGGGCAGAGGGTCTGATCGCCCCAGCTGCGGGCCACCAGGTTGATGGCCTCGCTGGCGTTGCGGGTGTAGACGATCTCGTGGGACCGGCGGGCACCGACAAAACGGGCCACCTTCTCGCGGGCGGCTTCGAAACCTTCCGTTGCCCTGGTGCTCAGCTGGTGCGCCCCGCGATGCACGTTCGCGTTGTCATGGCTGTAGTAGTGCTGGAGTGCTTCGAGCACCTGCCGGGGCTTCTGGCTGGTGGCGGCGTAGTCCAGGTAGATGAGGGGCTGTCCCAGACAGGCCGTCTGGTCCAACAGGGGAAAGTCGGGCCGGGTGAGGACGGCGAGATTCTCGGGGGCCAAGGCGGCGGAAGATGGGGCTGCCAGGGGAGGGTTGGAGGCCAAGGTCATGGTCGGATGGCCTCCTCCAGGAGAGAGGCCAGCGGGTCCCACACCCCAGCGGCTGCGGGCAAGTCAGCCAGGACCTCCTGGCAGAAGCTTCGCAGCAGCAGGCGGGAGGCCTGGGGGGCGGCGATGCCCCGACTCTGCAGGTAGAACATTTCGTCATCCTGCAGCCGGCTGATGGTGGCCCCATGGGTGCAGCGCACATCGTCGGCCACGATCTCCAGTTCCGGTTTGGTGTCAATCCGGGCCCGATCGGAGAGGAGCAGGCTGCGGCTGAGTTGGGAGGCATCGGTGCGCTGGCCCAGGCGAGGCACCTGGATACAGCCGTTGAACACACTGCGCCCCGCCTCCTCGGCGATCACCTTGTGCACTTGATCGAGCTTGCCTTCCGGCCCCGCGAAGCACACCCGGCTGTGGGTGTCGGCAATCTGCCCATCCCGCACCCAGTGCAATCCCCTCAGCTGGGTGGTGGCTTGCCCCGCCCCCTGGAGAATCACGGGTTCCTGCCGCGAGAGGCCCCACCCCCAGCTCACACTCGTTTGGGAGTAGTGGCTGCCAGGGGCCTGGCTCACAGCCGTGGCAGCCAACAGGGCACTGCTCGGGGTGCCTTGGGCCACCAGGGCGTGGTGGAGGCGGGCCTGCTGCTCCAGATGAATCTCGATCCCGATGCTGGTGAGGCTTGGCCCACTGGCGCGGTGCACCTGGAGCAGCTCGAGGGACGCACCCTCCTCCACGACCAGAAGAAGCCGGTGGGGTTGGACCCCGGAGCGCTGGGCCGTGTCGCTCACCACTTCCAGGCAGGTACGGACCCCTGGGCGGATCCGCAGGGCGATCACCTTGTGGGCCAGACCATGGTTCAACTGGTTGATCCAATGGCGCTCCATCCCCGTTTCGGCAAGCACTCGTCCGAGGTGGGAAGAGAGATCAGGCCCGGTCAGGGGCTCGATGCCGGTGGGCCACTCCTTGGGCCCACCCTCGGCCCAGGCGTCCAGGGGCAGACGCCAGGTGTGGGCGGCAGGCGCCGGAAGGGCGGGATGGTGGGCGGGTGCTGGATCCAGGGACCGCGGCGGGATCTGGGTCAGCAGGGAAAGGTCAGTGAACCTCCAGGCTTCCTCCCGACGGCCCGGCAGACCTGTAAGGGCCAGGGCCGACTCCGAGTTTTCAGAGGGGGCCGCAAAGGCCTCCAGGAGGGCCTCCATCCAGAGCGTTCCCGGATGGACTGGGGCCTGGCTGGAAAGGGGCGAGAGGGTGGGCATCAGCTCATCTCCACCGCCGTGGCGGACGGGAGCCGGGCCAGTTCCTCATCCACCCAGTCATAGCCCCGGCTCTCCAGCTCAAGGGCCAGCTCTTTCCCACCGGTGCGCAGGATGCGGCCAGCGGCCATCACATGCACAAAGTCGGGCGTGATGGCCTCCAAAAGGCGCTGGTAATGGGTGATCAGCAGGGTGGCGTTGTTGGGACCCGCGAGCTGGGACACGCCACCGGCCACGATCCGCAGCGCATCGATGTCGAGGCCGGAATCGGTTTCATCCAGGATGGCCACCACGGGGCTGAGCAGGGCCATCTGCAAGATCTCGTTCCGCTTCTTCTCCCCTCCCGAAAACCCTTCATTCACGCTGCGATCCAGGAAGGCCGGATCCATTTGCACCACCTGGAGCCGTTCCCGCACCAGATCCTCAAAGCTGAAGGTGTCCAGCTCTTCCTCCCCTCGCTGCTGCCGACGGGCGTTGGTGGCCACCCGCAGGAACTCGAGGTTGCTCACCCCTGGGATTTCCACGGGGTATTGAAAGCCCAGAAACACCCCTTTGCGGGCCCGCTCCTCTGGGGAAAGGCTGAGCAGGTCTTTCCCCTCAAAGCTCACACTGCCGCCCGTCACGGTGTAGGCAGGGTGGCCGGCGAGAATCTTCGAGAGGGTGCTTTTGCCGCTCCCATTGCGCCCCATCAGGGCATGGATCTCCCCGGCTCGGATGGTGAGGTTGACACCATGCAGGATCGGTTGGTCGTCGATCCGGGCGTGGAGATCCTTGATCTCGAGCAGGATGGGGGCATCGGGACGGATCACGGCAATCTCAGAGGGGCTCGAAGGACAAAGGGAACGGAGGGGGGACGCTGAAGGGGTTAACCGACGGAACCTTCCAGCTTGAGGGCCAGAAGCTTGTCCGCTTCGGCGGCAAATTCCATGGGCAATTGGTTGAACACATCCCGGCAGAACCCGCTGACCATCATGGAGACGGCTTCTTCCACAGCAATGCCTCGGCTTTGAAGGTAGAAGAGCTGCTCTTCGGAGATGCGGCAGGTGCTGGCTTCATGTTCCACATCGGCCTCAGGCTGCTGGGAACGGATGTAGGGATGGGTGTTGGCCGCAGCCTGGTCTCCGATCAGCATGGAATCGCACTGACTGAAGTTGCGGGCTCCCTTGGCCTTCGCTCCGATCTGAACCAAGCCCCGATAGGTGTTGGAAGACGACCCGGCACTG
>JBIIHR010000054.1:0-6578 GCA_044235655.1 Cyanobium sp.
AGCCGCCTCTGGAGCCCCTCCGGGCAGGGCCCCTGGCCCGTGCTGCTGATGCGCCAACCCTATGGGTGTGCCCTGGCCTCCACCATCACCTACGCCCACCCCCACTGGTATGCCCAGCAGGGGTTTCTGGTGGTGGTGCAGGACGTGCGGGGCCGGGGGGATTCGGAGGGCACGTTTGGGGGGTTTGCCCAGGAGGCCAGGGATGGGGCGGACGCCGTGCGCTGGGCCCGCGCCCTGCCTGAAAGCAATGGGCGGGTGGGCACCTATGGCTTCTCTTACCAGGGCCTGAGCCAGCTGCTCAACACCGGCGGTAGCCCCGAGGCCCTGCCGGACTGCCTGGCCCCGGCCATGTGTGGGCTGGATGAGCGACTGGACTGGGCCAGTGAAGGGGGGGCCCACTGGTGGGCCCTGGGGCTCGGCTGGGCCCTCCAGCTGGCCGCCCAGGGGGCAAGGCGACGGGGAGATGGCCAGGGCTGGGCGGAGATCCGCCGCAGCCTGGACACGGGCGCCTATCTGCACAACGGCCTGGCCCTCCTGGAAACCCACGACCCCGGGGGGATGGGTCTGGCCTGGCTGCGGGCCGATCCCCGGAATCCCGACGACTGGGTGGTGCACCACCCCCCCGCGGCCCTCCTGCAACGGCCCATGCTCCTGATCGGCGGCTGGCACGACCCCCACCTGGGGGGAGTGTTGCGGCTCTGGCAGCGGGCAACCGCCTGCGGGGGGAGGCCCTGCCTGCATGTGGGGGCCTGGAGCCACCTGCAATGGAAGGGAGGCATGGATCCGGAGCAGGTGAGCTTCTTCCGCCGGCACCTGGGGGGGGCTCGGGAGCCTGGGGCCGACGGCGGGCCCGCGAGCCGCTCCACAGAAGCCGGGGAGATCTGGTTGCAGGATGCCACCACGGGCCACTGGTTTGCCTTCCACCCCCAAGCCCCCAGAACCCTGCCCCGATGGCGGCTGGCCAGTGGGGGGCTTGCGGCGATTCGCAGCGATGAGGGCCGCCTGCTGGAGCAGGCCGCCGGCCCGGCCGAGCCCGTGGTGGTGGTGCACGATCCATGGCGGCCCGTGCCTGGGAGGGGGGGGCACCTGGGGGGGGAGGCCCTCCTGGCGGATCGCACCGACCTGGATCAGCGCACGGATGTGGCCTGCTTCACCACCCCCCCCCTGGCCCAGCCCCTCCAGCTGCTGGGGAGGCCCGTGCTTCGCCTGCGGGTGCAGGCCGACCAGCCGGGCTTTGATCTCTGCGCCGCCCTCGCGATCGTGGACCCGGACGGCACCCGGTCGCGTCAGCTCTGCACGGGCGTGCTGCGGGTGCTGGGTGCGGAGGCGATGGAGCCCATCGAGCGCTGTGTGCACCTGCAACCCCTGGCCGCCACCCTGCAGCCTGGGGAGCGCCTGCGGCTCTCCCTGGCGCCTGCGGCCTGGCCCCATCTGGCCGTGAATGGGGGGGATGGCCACCAACCCAGCGGCGGCCCCTCCGCTCTGCACCGCATCATCACCCTCCTCCTGGAGCCGGCGGGCGCCGAATTGGCCATCCTTCCCCTCCTGCCGAGCACGACGGATGGCGGGGACGCGACCCTTGCAGCAAACTGACGGCGCATCCTTTCAGTTCTTCATGGCCCCTGTGCCCCTGCGCTTCGGAGTGGTTGCCCTCGCCCTGGCGGCCCTGGCCACCGGCTCCTGCTTTGCACCGTCCCAGGCCCAGGGGATGGGGCCAGGCAGCGCGGGCACCAAGGCGGCGGCACCCGCCTCAAACAGCTCGGCGGCCGTGGAACAGCGGGCCCGGCTGGCGGCCGAGCGGGTGCTCAAGGCCCTGAGGGATGGCGATGCCCAGGCCCGCTATTCCCAGTTCGCCCCAGAACTGCAGCGCATGACCAGCCCCTATCTGGTGGCGATGAACATGCGCCGGCAACCCAAGGTGATCAGCTGGGTGATCACCTCCGTGATCCCTGGCATGGATTCGAGCACCGTGGAGGCCAAGTTGCAGACCAGTGCAGGGGAGCGCCTGCTGCTGATGGTGATCGACGAGAAAGGCCTGCTGGCGGGGTACCACCTCAATGTGGCGGATCAACCGGCGGAGAAGGTGGTGTCCGAGTTCATGACAGCGGTGATCGACGGCCGTTTTGTGGCCGCCTCCAGCTTCCTCTCCCCGGAGCTGCAGGAGGAGATTCCAGCGGCCACCCTGCAGCGCAAATGGCAGCACCTGCAGCGCAACACGGGCAACTTCATCAAGGTGAATCGGATTGCCCGCTCGGAGAGCACCGCGGAGCTGAAGCTGGTGCTGGTGAACACCCAGTTCACGCGCACCACCGACAATCTCTTTGTGATTCTCGACAGCAGCAACCAAATCATTGGTGTCGATTTCCCCACCGATCCCCAGCTCGCCACCCCTCCCGCCAAGCCCTAAGAGAACCACCTCGGAGCTGGGTGCAGGGAGAGGATGGCAAGCCGCCGTAAGCTCCCGTCGCGCCCCTTCAACACCCTCCCGCCCATGACCCGCCTCGACTGGATGGTCGACGATGCCAACCGGCTTGCGGAATGCCGGCACGACCATCCCTTGGCCGTGCTGGGACCCCAGCCCCTCGAAGGCAGTCAATGGGTGGTGCGGTGCTGGATGCCTGAGGCGGAGTCGGTGGAGCTTTTGCTGGAGGGGGCCGAACCGATCCCCATGGGCACCCCCAACCACCCGTGGGTGTTTGAAGCGGAGCTTGGCCACAACCCCGGAGTGGGCTTCCGCTACAAGGTGAAGCGGGCGGGCATCGAGCACCTGCAGCACGATCCCTGGGCCTTCCGCCACGAGTGGATGGGCGAGCTGGACAGGCACCTGTTCGCCGAGGGCAACCACCACCACATCTGGAAATTCATGGGAGCCCACCCGGGCGAACGGGATGGGGTGGCGGGCGTGCAGTTCTGCCTGTGGGCTCCCAATGCCCGCAGCGCCTCGGTGCTGGGCGACTTCAACGGCTGGGACGGACGCCATCACCCGATGCAGCTGCGGCTGGGGGGCATCTGGGAGTTGTTCATCCCAGGGCTTCACCCCGGCGCGATCTACAAATACGAAGTGCGCGCCCAGAACGGGCACTGCTATCAGAAGTCTGATCCCTATGGCTTCCGCCATGAGGTGCGGCCCAACCACGGCTCGATCGTTGCCGACCTCGGCCGCTATCACTGGAATGACGGCCACTGGATGGATCAGCGGGACAACCGCAATCCCCTCGATCTGCCCATCTCTGTGTATGAGATGCACCTGGGCAGCTGGATCCATGCCGCTGCCGATGCCCCCTTCATCGAAGCGGACGGCACCCCCCGCCCACCTGTGCCAGCAGCGGATCTCAAGCCCGGTGCCCGCCTGCTCACCTACCAGGAACTGGCGGATCGCCTGATCCCCTATGTGAAGGAGCGGGGATTCACCCACATCGAGATGCTGCCGATTTCAGAGCATCCCTTCGATGGCTCCTGGGGCTATCAGGTCACGGGCTGGTACGCCCCCACCAGTCGGCACGGCACCCCGGATGAATTCCGGGCCTTCGTTGACCGTTGCCATGCGGAAGGGATCGGCGTGATCCTCGACTGGGTGCCGGGCCACTTCCCGAAAGACGCCCATGGCCTGGCCTTCTTCGACGGCACCCACCTCTATGAGCACGGAGATCCGCGCATCGGGGAGCACAAGGAATGGGGCACCCTGATCTTCAACTACAGCCGCAATGAGGTGCGCAACTTCCTCGTGGCCAACCTGGTGTATTGGTTCGAGGAATTCCACATCGATGGCATCCGGGTGGACGCAGTGGCGTCCATGCTCTATCGCGATTATCTGCGCCCCGATGGGGAGTGGATTCCCAATGAACATGGCGGCAGGGAAAACACGGAGGCCGTGCGCTTCCTGCAACAGGCCAACCATGTGCTCTTCCAGCACTTCCCTGGAGCCCTCTCCATTGCGGAGGAATCCACCACCTGGCCCCTGGTGACCCAACCCACCGACATCGGGGGGCTTGGCTTCAACCTGAAATGGAACATGGGCTGGATGCACGACATGCTCGATTATTTCGAGATGGATCCCTGGTTCCGGCAGTTCCACCAAAACAACGTCACCTTCTCCATCTGGTACGCCTTCACGGAAAACTTCATGCTGGCCCTGAGCCACGATGAAGTGGTGCATGGCAAGAGCAATCTGCTCCATAAGATGCCGGGCGATGATTGGCAGAAATTTGCCAATGTACGTGCCCTCCTTGCCTACATGTGGACCCATCCAGGCAAGAAGACCATCTTCATGGGTATGGAATTTGGCCAGAGGGCTGAATGGAACGTCTGGGGAGATCTGCAGTGGGAGCTGTTGCAATACGAACCCCACAAGGGGCTTCAGCGGATGGTCGACGATTTAAATGTGTTCTACAAGGACGAACCTGCCCTCTGGAGAGATGATTTCAGCCAATACGGATTCCAATGGATCGACTGCAATGACAGCTCCAACTCCGTGATCAGCTTCATGCGGCGAGAGAGCATCACAGGCCGCTGGCTTGTGGTGGTAGCCAACTTCACCCCCCAGACCCATTCGCATTACAGAATCGGGGTGCCTCTCGCCGGCTTCTATGCCGAGGCGTTCAACAGCGACAGCGGCCGTTACGGCGGCAGCAATCTCGGCAACCTTGGTGGCAAATTCACGGATGATTGGGCGATCCATAGTTACGAGCAATCCCTGGATCTCTGCCTGCCACCGCTATCTGTGCTGGTCTTCCGTCGCGATGAGGTGAAGAGCCTGGAGCGGGAAACAAAGGCTCTGCCGACCAGCTGATCGGCACTGACGGTCGCTGATGAGGAGAGATCCCTTCTTTCGCTGGCTTCTGCTGGTGTGCCTGGTGGTGTTGGCCACCTCCGCCCTGCCGCCCTCCCTGGCACGCCTCAGCTGGCTTGGCTACCCCATCCTCAGTGCCCTGCTGATGGTGGGCCTGGCCCGGTGGCCTTCCTGGCGATCGCCCTGGCACAGGTCTGCCTACCTCGCGATCGGCTTGGCTTCGATCGTGGCCGAGATCGTCTGGGTGTTCGCCCCCCGCACCCTTCTGAGCACGGGCCTCCCCCTCCTCGCGCTTTTCGTGCTGTTCATCTGCTGGAGCCTGATGCGCCTGATCCGTCGTCTGGCCAGCGCATCCCCCACGGAGGAAGACCTGGTGGCGGGCGGACTGGCGGGCTATCTGCTGCTGGGCATTCAGGGGGGCCTCCTGCTGACGGTCATCGATACCCTCCTGCCGGGCTCATTCCGCGACACCGCCACCGGCGCATTGGTGCAACTCCCGCCGATTGGCTCCGCGCTGGCGGCCACCTCCGTCTGGGATCTGAATGTGCAACGCATCACCTACTTCGCCTTTGTCAGCCTCACCACCGTGGGCTATGGCGACATCGCGCCGATCAAGCCCGTTGCCCAGTTGGCCAGTGTGGCCCTGAGCGTGCTCGGCCCCTTCTATCTCGCTGTGGTGCTGGGTGTGGTGGTGAGTCGTTACATCGGCCAGGGATTCCCTCCAGACCCCTGAGCATGATGGCTGGCGCAACCCTGGTTGGTTTGGCGTTCAGGTCGCAGAGGCACTGGCCCCACTCCCCTCCTGGGGAGTGAGCAATCCCTCCTCTTCAAAACGGCGCCAGAGCAGAAGCTTCAACTCAGCCGTGATGGCGTTGGCCCGGAGGGGGTCGGAGATGGAGAAGGAGAGCCGATAACTGTGGGAGGTGGGGCTGAAGCTGAGCAGCACAGCCTGGGGGGGAGGCGCCGCCAGCACCTGGGGATGGGAGGCGGCCAGGGATTGCAGCAGGGCCATCATTTGTTCCGGAGTCCAACGGCTGGGCGCAGACACCTCGATGCTGCAGTGACGCATGCGATCACTGCGGGTGTAGGTGGTGGTGGTAGCCGTGAAAAAACTCTGGTTGGGCACCACCAGCTCGGCATTGTCGCTGGCTCGGAGCAGGGTGGCCGCCCGCAGATCCAATCGGCGCACTTCACAGGCCTCGCCCTCATGCATGAGCACCTCCCCAGGACGGACCGATCCCTCGATCAGCAACCAGAGGCCGCTGATGAAGTTGGAGAACACCTCCTTCACCCCGAAACCGAGACCCACCGAAAGGCCACCCGCCACGGCCAGAACCCCTGCCCGATCGATCCCTAGCTGGGACAAGGACCAGATCACCCCGAGCCCGATCACCCCGTAGCGCACCAGCGTGATCAGAGCCCGCTCACTGCCTTCACTGATTCCCAGGCCGCGCCGGGTGAGCCAGCCGATGGCCAGGGCAGGAAGAAGGGAGCTCGACACCAGGAAGTAGAGCACCACCAACACATGGAAGAGGGTGCCCAGTTGGATCTCATTGCCGAACCAGGTGCCCAGAGGAATCATGGCCAGATCCCGCAGGGAGGCCACGGCATCCAGGAGCACGATCAACACGGTGAGCAGGAAGGCCGGCCGGAGGAAACGGCTCACCAAGGCATGGAAGATTGCCGGTTGCAGAAGGGGTCTGAGAACCCATTGCTCCAACAACCGCAGTGCCCCATACGCAACGAGAATCTGGCCCAGAAGCAACGCCAGGCCGAAGCGTCGGCCGAG
>JBIIHR010000055.1:0-6574 GCA_044235655.1 Cyanobium sp.
CCTGCAGGAGTCCCTCCCCTGGCGCCAACCCGTGGTGCGGGTCTACGGCCGCAGCCATCCCGTACCCCGTCTCACCTGCTGGATCGGGGATCCCGGTTGCCACTACCGGTACAGCGGTTTGCTGGAAACTCCCCTGCCTTGGCGGGAGCCCCTCCTGAGCCTGCGTCGCCATCTGGAGGCCCATCTGGGTGTTCCCTTCAACAGCCTCCTCCTCAACCGCTATCGCGATGGGCAGGACCGCATGGGCTGGCATGCGGATGATGAACCTGAACTGGCCTCCAACCACCCCATTGCCTCCCTCAGCCTGGGGGCCACCCGCACGCTGCGGTTTCGCCCCCGTCCGGGAGGGCTAGGGGGCGAGGCCTTCGCCATCGATCTCCAGCACGGAGATCTGCTCGTTATGCATGCCCCCACCCAGACCCATTGGCACCATGCCCTGCCCTCCAGGCAGCGGGTGCGGGCGGAGCGACTGAATCTCACCTTCCGTTTGATTTCCTCACCGCTGCCGCGCTAGCCCAGGAAGGCCACCGCATCGATTTCCACCCGAGCCCCCTTCGGCAGGGCCGCCACCTGTACGCAGGCGCGGGCGGGTGCCACCTCGGTGCCAAACACTTCCGCATAGAGGTTATTGACCGTGGCGAAATCGGCAAGATCCACCAGATACACCGTGGTGCGCACCACCTGGGCAGGCCGTGCTCCCGCAGCCTGGAGCACGGCCTGCAGATTGCTGAGCACTTGTCGGGTCTCGGCGGTGACCTCTCCCGCTCCCACCAGGGCGCCGGTCTGGGGATCCAGGGCAATCTGCCCCGAGCAATACAACCAGCTGCCAGCCTTCACAGCCTGGTTGTAGGGCCCGACGGGCGCGGGGGCCCCCGCGGTGTTCACAGCCACAGGATCGGACGTCACGGATGGGCCTCCGCCGTTGCAGGATGCATGGAAGTGAGCTTATGGCGCCGTTTGCCAGCCCCTTCCGCATCGTCGGGCCCTCGGTTGACCGTGCAGGACCTCTGGCACCGCTATCCGGGTATGGCCCCCGAGGAGTGGACCCTGCAGGGCCTCTCCCTGGAGCTGGGCCAGGGTGAGCTCGTGGGCCTGCTGGGACCCTCAGGTTGCGGCAAAACCACCCTCCTCCGCCTGATCGCGGGGTTTGAAACCCCGGTGCGGGGCACCATCTGCCTCGACGGCCAAGAGGTGGCCGGTCCCCATCGTTGGGTGCAGCCGGAATCACGGGGGGTGGGGATGGTGTTTCAGGACTATGCCCTCTTCCCCCACCTCGATGCCTGGCAGAACGCCTGCTTCGGCCTCACCCCTCCCCGCAGGGGACAGCCCGCTTCGACCCAGGTCCGGGACCGGGTGGCCTGGTTGCTCACCTTGATGGGCCTGGGCGGTCTGGAGCGCCGGTATCCCCATGAATTGTCGGGGGGACAACGGCAACGGCTTGCCCTGGTGCGGGCCCTGGCTCCCGGGCCCTCCCTGGTGTTGCTTGATGAGCCCTTCTCCAACCTGGATGTGGAGGTGCGGCTGCGGTTGCGCAGTGAGCTACCGGAGGTGTTGAACCGTTGTGGGGCCTCCGGTTTGCTCATCACCCACGATCCGGAGGAGGCCATGGCCATCTGTGATCGGGTGGCCGTGATGCAGAGCGGGGTGTTGCACCAATGCGGGGAACCTCCCGCTCTTCTGAACCATCCGGCGACGGCCTTTGTGGGGCGATTCGTGTTGCAGGCCAACACCCTGGCGGCTCATCAGGAGGGCAGCGTGGTCCAGACGGATGTCGGCCCGATGCGTCTGCTGGAAGGCCGGCCTGGTCTCCATCTTTCCGCTGGCGAGAGTGGCGAGGCATTGATCCCTCCCGAGGGCCTCACCTTCGAACCCGATCCTGAAGGGGAAGCCTGGGTCCTGGGACGGGAATTCCTGGGGCACGACTGGGCCTATCTGGTGCAGTGGGGGGAACGGCGCCTGCGACTACACCTTCCCTTGGATGTGGTCCATTCCCGCGGCCAACGGGGCCATGTGGGGCTGAAGCCCGACACCTCGGGGTGGCTCTTTCCCGGTGGCCAACGCCTGCTCGCCTTGCCTCCAGCAGGGCTTGCCTAGCGCCCCTGCATCTGGCCGGCATAGGGGCCGAAGCCCCGCAGACAGGCAGCACCGCAGTGGCTCCCCAGGCTGATGGCCTCCGCCAACGGCCAACCAGCAGCCAGGCCCGCGGTGACTCCGGCCGCGAAGGAATCCCCCGCACCGTAGGCATCCACCAGGGGGGCGGTGAGCTGGGGGGCTCCAAACCGACGCGGGCCGGGCAGGGCCGTGCTGCCCGCGGCCGCTTCCGTGGTGATGGTGTGCTGGGCTGGAAGGGCGTCCAGGTCGGCGGGAAGGGCTTCCGCCGGATCCAGGGCACTGCCCACGAGGGCATCCAGTCTCACCCCGCTCTCCAGCAGCACCGGCCAGCGCACCCTGGGGGTGGCGGCCAGCACGCGGCAGCGTCTGGCCAGGCGCAGGCCGGCCCCATCGGTGGCCGTAACGAAAACCCCATCCGAGGTCTCCAGCTGTTCCCAGGGCAGGGGATCGTGAGCACAGGGCATGATCCGCTCTCCAAGCACGGTGATCGTGCGCTCCCCCTGGTCATCCACCCAGGTCACACCCTTTCGGGTGGGGGCGTCCCGCCAGGCCACGTGCAGATCCAGGCCCAGGGCCTCCAGATCGCTCGCGGCCTGCTCTCCAGCCCGATCGCGCCCGAGGGCGGTGAAAAACGCCACGGGCCTTCCCGTGAGCTTGGCCATCTGCACCGCCACCACGGCCCCCCCTCCAGCGGGCACTTCCATGCCCTCCTTCGCCATGCAGATCGCCCCGGCTGCGGGGATCTGGGCGACCCGCAGAAAGGTGACCACCTCCACATGGCCCACCACGGCCAGCTTCAGGGGGGACAACACCGGCAGGAGCGGCAGGGGCACCAGGGGCTCCCGCTGCCCGTGGGCCGAAGGGTCAGCCATGCCAACCATCCTTGTGGGCCCGCAAGGCGGCCAGCTCCCGCCCATCCCCTGCACGCACAAACAGATTCGTCTGCTGCTCAAGGGCCAGACTCGAGGGGATGGTGGGTTGGCCTGCACGGCGTAGGGCCTGCACCGCTTCCAGACGGGCGGCAACGGCTCCGTTGTCGCTGGCGTAAGCCGAGGCCCAGCGCAAGTTGGCCTCCGTGTATTCGTGGGCGCACCACACCCGGGTGTGGGCGGGGAGGGCCATCAGCCGTTGCAACGCTTCGTGCATCTGCTCTGCCGTGCCCTCGAACAGCCGTCCGCATCCGCCGGCGAACAGGGTATCGCCGCAGAAGAGTTCCTCCTGCTGGCCCGCTCCCAGGGCCGGCAGGTAGTAGGCCAGATGGGCGCGAGTGTGGCCTGGCACCCCCAGCACCCTCACCTCGCGCCCGAGCAGAGAGAACACATCCCCGTGGCCCACGCCGTGGGTCTGGAAGGGAATGCGATCGCGATCGGCCTCCGCCGCGATCACCTGGCTGCAGGGCCAACGCTGGAGCAGGCCAGGGGAGCCCCCGATGTGATCGCTGTGATGGTGGGTGTGCAGGATGGCCACCAGATCCAGCTGGTGGGTCTCCAGCCAGGCCTCCACAGGCTTTGACACAGCAGGATCGACCACAACAGCCTGCCGACTGTTGTGGAGCACAAAAACATAGTTATCGGTCAGAACCGGTAGGAGAGTCACCCGTGTGGCGACCTCTCCGATGAACTCTGAATTGGCTGCTTGCTCCATGGGGCTAGTTTAGTTCGCCATCGCAAAGGGCCCCTAGAAAAGGCGGCAAAAGGCCGGCAAGGTGATCAGGATTGTCGCTCTCTTTCCCCTCTCGATTGACACCGATCTTGTGTTCTGGATTCTCTCTGTTTCTGCGGTTTTCTATCGCAAAGCGAGGAAGGGCCAAGAGCGGCCGGCTGGGTAGTCTCCTCCTATCCCCGCCTCTGCTGCCACACCCGTTGTGATCACCATCGCTCTGGCCAAGGGGGCCCTGCTTGCGGATTCCATCCGCTGCTTCCGGGAGATCGGCCTCGATTTCTCAGACCTCCTCAATCCCGACCATCGCCAGCTGATGGTGGCAAGCCGCTGTGGCCAGGCCCGGGCCTTGCTGGTGCGCAATGCGGATGTGCCGGTCTATGTGGCCTACGGCCAGGCCCAACTTGGCGTGGTTGGGGAGGATGTGCTGCGGGAGCACCAACTCCCGGTGGCTCCTCTTGTGGATCTTGGTTTCGGCGGCTGTCGCATGGCCGTTGCCGTGAAGGCCTCCAGTGGCTACCAGCGAGCCCTCGATCTACCGGCCCACTGCCGGGTGGCCAGCAAATTCACCCGTTGCGCCGAAACCTTCTTCGACCAGATCGACCTACCGGTTGAGCTCATCCACCTCACCGGGTCTGTGGAGCTCGGTCCTCTCACAGGCATGTCGGAGGCCATCGTGGATCTGGTGGCCAGTGGTCGTACGCTCAAGGACAACGGGCTGGTATCCATCGAAACGCTCTTTGAGAGCACCGCCCGGCTCATCGGTCATCCCCTGGCCCTGCGGCTGGATCAGGGCCCGCTCCAGAGCCTTGTGGCTCGCATGGCCGCCCTGGCACAAAGCCCTCCTCCCTCCCTGGTCCCTCCCTTGCAGAAGCAAGGAGACGGGGCAGCGGTGGACGCCACCTGATGGCCTCCCTCGACACCCGCCGTCTCCAGCGTCTCCTCCCCTACCTCGCCCAGGACCGGCGCAGGCTGCTGCTCGCCCTGCTTCTTCTGATCCCCCTTGCCCTGGCTGGAGCCCTCCAGCCCCTATTGGTGGGTCAGGCCATTGCCGTGCTCCAGGCCGAGCCCGTGCTGCCCTGGCTCAAGGGCCTGCCTGTGCCCCAGGCCCTGCGGGTGCTGGTGGGCCTCCTCCTGGCGGCCGTGCTGGTGCGGCTCAGCCTGCAGGGCACCCAGAGCTACAACGTCCAGGTGGTGGGCCAGCGGCTCACGGCCCGTATCCGGGAGGCCCTCTTCCGCCATGTGATGGCCCTCTCCCTCCGCTTCCACGACACCACCCCCACGGGCAAGCTGGTGACCCGCCTCACCAGTGATGTGGAGGCCCTGGCGGAGGTGTTTGGCAGCGGGGCTGTGGGCCTCCTGGGCGATCTGGTGAGCCTGATGGTGATCAGCATCACCATGCTCATGATCGAGTGGCGCCTGGGCTTGATGCTCATCGCTCTGCAGATTCCCGTCACCCTGGGCATGCTCTGGCTGCAGCGCCACTACCGTCGTGCCAACTACCGGGTGAGGGAGGAGCTGGGCCAGCTCAACTCCGATCTTCAGGAAAATCTGCAGGGGTTGGAGGTGGTGCAGATGTTCCGCCGGGAAGGCGAGAACAGCCGCCGCTTTCGCACCACCAATCAGGCCTATCGCCGCGCTGTGGATGGCGTGATCTTCTACGACAGCGCCATCTCGGCCATGATCGAGTGGGTGAGCCAGGCCGCCATTGCCCTGGTGCTGGCTGTGGGCGGGGGCTTGGTGACGGGCGGGGCCATGGGCCTGGGCACCCTGACGAGCTTCATTCTTTTTTCCCTGCGCCTGTTCGATCCCCTGCGCCAACTGGCGGAACGCTTCACCCAGATCCAGGGGGGGCTGACGGCCGTGGAACGGATCGACGAACTGCTCAGCCGGCCCATCGAGATCACGGACATCAGCGATGGGGCACGCAGCGACGTGGTGCGTCGCAGCGCAGGCGAGCGTTACAGCCCAGGCGAGGTGGTGTTTGAGTCCGTCAGCTTTGCCTACCGCCCCGACGATCCCATTCTCCACGAGCTCAGCTTCCGCATCTCCCCCGGGGAGCATGTGGCCATTGTGGGCCCCACGGGTTCAGGCAAAACCACCATTATCCGCCTTCTCTGCCGCCTCTACGACCCCCAGGCCGGCCGGATCCTCCTCGATGGCATCGACATCCGGGAGTTGCCCTTGGCCGTGTTGCGCCAGCGCTTCGGGGTGGTGCTCCAGGACACCTTCCTCTTCAGTGGCAGCGTGGCCAGCAATGTGCGCCTCGATTGTCCCCTCACCGATGGGGAGGTGGAGCAGCTCTGTCTCGACCTTGGCCTGGGGTCCCTCCTGCAACGCCTGCCAGCTGGCTTGGCCACCTCCCTTCGGCAGCGGGGGGCCAACCTCTCCTCTGGTGAACGCCAACTTCTGGCGGTGGCCAGGGTGGCGGCCCGCGATCCCTCCGTCCTGGTGATGGATGAGGCCACGGCCTTCCTGGATCCCTCTACGGAAGCCACCCTTCAGCGCGACCTGGAACGCCTGCTGAAGGATCGCACCGCCATTGTGATCGCCCACCGCCTGGCCACGGTCGAGTCGTCCGACCGCATCCTTGTCCTGCGCAAGGGCCGGCTGATTGAAAGCGGCAACCATCGCGAACTACGGGCGGCTGGGGGGCTCTATGCCCAGCTGGCTGAGCTTCAGGAGAAGGGATTGGCCACCTTCTAGGCGTCTGCAGGATCAGCCTGCTCCAGCCATTGCCGGATCAGGCCGGCCAGTTCCCTGGGCTTCTGACACATGGGCAGGTGGCCCGCTCCGTCGAGAA
>JBIIHR010000056.1:0-6558 GCA_044235655.1 Cyanobium sp.
CCAGGCTTGCGAGCCCCTCAACCATGCCTATGGCACCAATGGGATTCTCACGGCCCTGCGGCTGGCCACCACCGAAGCGGTGGGGTGGTCGCAGATGGTGGTGGGGTTTGCCGAGGGTCGTCAGGCTCTGGCGGCCGCCCAGGAGCTTCCGGGCACGGCCCTGCTCCTGCAGGAACTCTGCCTGTTGGATGGGGAGCTGGCAGCCGCCGTGCCCTGGCCCCAGGGCTGCCCCAGGCCCGAGGCCGGCGAGAGCCGCTTGCTGGTGCTGCTGGCTCCCGACGCCGTGGCTGTGGCCTCAGCCTGGCTGTCCGCGCGAGGAGGGAGGGTGGTGTGGCAGGAGCCGGAGGCCACCAGCCGGGGGCTGCCCCTGCGGGAACTCACCTGGAACCACACCACCCTCCACTGGCGGGCGAAGCATCCCGATTGGACCTATCTGCAGATGGTGCTGCCCCAACCGGAGGCCCCCTTTCTCGAGGCCCTCAATGCCTCCTGGGGCGAAAACCTGCACTGGCATCTGGAGGCCGTGCGCCAGATGGGTGCCTGCCGACTGGCGGGTCTCCCGGTGCTTCGCGATCAGGGGATTGAGGCCCTCCAGAGGCTGATCGCTCAGTGCCGGGAGGAGGGGGCCTGGATCTTTGATCCCCATGTGCTCACCGTGGAAGATGGGGGATTGGGGGTGGTCGACTCCGAGCAGGTGGGCTGCAAACGCAGGCTGGATCCCCAGGGCCTGCTCAACCCAGGGAAGTTGCGGGGCTGGTGGGAGCAGGCCTAGGGGTGGAGCACCTGGCGGCTTTCAGCAGCCCAGGCTGAAGCGGGTCTCGACCCCGGTCACCGGATTCTGGCCGCTGGCTTTGCGGCACAGGGATACCTGGTCGGCCCGATCGAGAATGGCCTCACTGAAATCCGCATCGGTCACATTGGCGCCGGAAAAGCTGCTGCCCGAAGCGATCACCCCCTGGAGGAGGGCACCAGTGAAATCAGCCCCGGCGAAATCCACCCGATCCATCAGCACATTCGTGAGGTTGGCCCCTCGAAAGCTGGCACCTGCAAAGGCGCCCTGGGTGAAGATCGCGCCATGGAGGTCGGTTCCATCGAAATTGGCCTGCCGTCCAACGGCTCCGGCGAAGGACGACTCGCTGAGGTCCTGGCCATGGAAATCCTTGCCGGACTGATTGGTGAGGGTGTAGTCGATCCGCTCGGCATAGCTGGCCATCGCCGGCAGGGGCACCATCAGGAGAATCGCCATCCAGCTGCCAACAAGCAGCTGGATCAGGCGCTTGGGAAGGCCTGCCCTGGGCCTGTCTGAAGTGGACAAGGAAACGGGGACCCAGGGCATGTGCTCAGCCTTCAGGCAGTAACCCCCAGATGCTGGCGGATCCGATCCAAAGCTGCCTTCTCCTCCGCGGTCACCTTTTCCCCGGAGCCGAACAGGCCGTTCCCTGCGGCCTCGGCCACGGCCACACAGCCGTCCACGATGAGCTGGGCATATTGCTGGGCCGTGGGAGCATCACACTTGGTGCGCACCAGGCTCATGGCCTGATCCACCTGCTCCAGGGCCCGATCAAGCACCTTGCCATTCTTCACATCCTCTGGCGTGATGTTGGGCTTCTCAGGATTGATGCCCTGCTTGAGGGCTTCCGGGTCGAAGAGGCTGGCAATCAGGGGATTGGAGGCGTAGCGGGTCGCGGCGGCGGAGAGTTCCTTGCCAAGGGCGAGAGCCTCCTGGGCACTGGAAAAGATTCCCATGTCCACAGCCATCACGGCCATGGCGGCGGCCAGGGGGCCACCAATGAGTTTGTTGCGTTCGTCTGGAGTCAGTGAGACCGACATGGGGGGAGATAAGCCCTACATCCACAAGCATGGCAACGGGTTGGGGAGGCGTCAGCCTGGGCGGATGATCCTTCCCGTAACTTGATCCCGCCAGCCCGGACCCAGATTCCGCGGTCTTATCTGTGGGCCTCGGGGTCGGGAGGATCGAGCAGGGGCCAGATCTCCCCCAGCAGGTGGAGGGATCCGGCCACCACGGGGAGGGGGCCTGGGAGGCTCAGCCAGCGCAGACCCTCCTGGGGATGGGCCACCGCCTGCAGCCGCCCGGCCAGCTCAGGCCGGGCCGCCAGTAGGGCGTCCACGCTCCAACAGGGCAGATCGGCCAGCATCACGATAGCCGCCCGATCCTGGGGGGCCAGGAGGGCATCGAGCAAGGCTGGAGCGTCCTTGGTGCGCTGCATGGCCAGGAGCCAGCGGCGGCCGCCGCTCCCGGGGCCCGCTGGGGCAAGGCCCTCCCGCTGATCGCGCTGGTGCAGCCGGTCCAGCTCACGCCGCAGGGCTTCGGCGCCAGGCGGGTTGTGGGCCCCATCCAGCAGCACCTCCCTCCCCTGCCAGCGGCGGAGCTCCAACCGTCCGGGCCAGCGTGCCTGCTGGAGTCCCAAGGCGATGGCCTGCTCGGAAATCGGCCACCCTTGGGCGATGAGGCTTTCGGCCATGGCCACGGCCACGGCCCCATTGCTGCGCTGGAAGGTGCCTGGCAATCCCAGGGGCAAGCCCCCTTCCGCCTCGCCGGGCAGGGGGCTTGCCCAGCGCAGCACGCAGCCGCATCGCTCGGCCTGCCGTTCCAGCACTTCGGCCACCGCAGGCACCTGGGGACCACTGATGGCCACCTGGGACGCGGTCAGCACCCCGGCCTTCTCGGCCGCGATCTCGGCCAGGGTGGATCCCAGAAAGTCCTGATGGTCGAGGCCGATGGGGCCGAACCCCACCACCCGCCGGTCGGGGTGTGCCGTGGTGGCATCAAGGCGGCCCCCCAGCCCCACCTCCAGCACCACCAGATCCAGTTCTGTCCTGGCGAAGCGATCCATGGCCGCGGCCGTGAACAGCTCAAAGACCGTGAGGGAGTGTTGGGTGGCCAAGGGAAGCCAGCGCCGCAGATCGTCCTGCAGGGTCTTCCCGTCCACCCACTGCTGCCCCAGTTGTATGCGTTCGCACCAGCTCTGCAGGTGAGGGGATCGGTAAATCCCCGTGCGCAGCCCCGCGGCCTCGAGGATGGCGTGCAAAAAGGTGGCAATGGATCCCTTGCCGTTGGTGCCGGCTACCTGCACGGCGGGAAAACGGCGTTCGGGATGGCCCCCGGCGGCGAGGGCGGCCTGGAGTCGATCCAGTCCCAGATCAATGCCCCGGCCCGTGCAGGCCGCCAGGATGGGGTCGAGATCGACGGGCTCCGGCAGGTGCATCAACGCAGGCGCTGCAGGGCCTGCTCCAACCGTTTCACCACTTGCCGCCCATGGCGGGGTTTGATCACCAGGGGGGGAACGAAGCGCACCACCGACACTCCCGCGGGCACCAGCAGGAGCCTTTCGGCCATGGCGGCCTTCACCAGATCCGGCGCGGCGGGGCCGTCCGGCTGGAGCACCAGACCCAGCAGCAGGCCCCAGCCCCTCACCCCAGCCAGCTGCTGGGGATAGCGCTGCACCAGATCCTCAAGGCCCTCCCGTAGCTGGAGCCCCACGGTCTGCACATGGGCGAGGAGTTTGCGGCGCTCGATTTCCTGGAGCACGGTCAAACCCGCCCGGCAGGCCAGGGGGTTGCCGCCAAAGGTGCTGGCATGGTCGCCGGGGCGGAAATGGTCGCAGCTGGCCTTCACAGCCAGGGCCCCGATGGGCATGCCCCCTCCCAGCCCCTTCGCCACGGTGAAGGCATCGGGTTCCACCCCGAGGTTTTCGTAGCCCCACCAGCGGCCGCTGCGGCCCACGCCGATCTGCACCTCGTCAAAGATCAGCAGGATCCGGCGCTCATCACAGAGCTGGCGCAGGCGCCGGAAGAAGGCCGGATCCCCGGGGTTCACCCCCCCCTCCCCCTGAAGGGGCTCGATGAGCACAGCGGCGACGGCCGGTCCGTCCGCCTCGCAGGAGGCGAGGAGGGATTCGAAGGCGCCGATGTCGTTGTAGGGGAAATAGCGAAAGCCTTCCACCATGGGCTGGAAGCCCTGGTGATAGCGGGGTTGACCCGTGGCGGTGACGGCAGCCAGGGTGCGGCCATGGAAGCTGGCTTCTGCCGTGAGGATCAGGGGCCGCTCGATGCCCCGTTCCTGGTGTCCATGCTTGCGGGCGAGCTTGATGGCCGCCTCATTGGCCTCGGCGCCGGAATTGCAGAAAAACACCCGATCGGCGCAACTGCGTTGCACCAGGGCCTGGGCGAGGGCCTCCTGCTCGGGAATCCGGTAGAGATTGGACACGTGCTGCAGGGTGCCCAACTGCCGGCAGAGGGCCCTGCGCAGGGCGGGGTTGCTGTGGCCGAGGGTGCACACGGCGATGCCGGCCACCGCATCGAGGTAGCGGCGACCCTCCTGATCCCACACCCAAACCCCCTTGCCCCGCACCAGGGACAGGGGATAGCGGGCGTAGGTGTCAATCACCGCGGAGGGGGCCGCGGTGACAGGGATGGGAGCGGTGGGACTCGAACCCACATGCCCGAAGGCGCTCGATTTTGAGTCGAGTCCGTCTACCAATTCCGGCACGCTCCCGTCAGGCGAATCTAAAGGGCGATGGGGACGGGCTCGGTCAACCTTCGTCGGAGAGGCGCTGAATGGAGGCCCCAACGGCCTTGAGCTTTTGCTCCAGCTGGTCGTAGCCCCGATCGAGATACTCCAAACCCCTCACGGTGGTGGTGCCCTGAGCTGCCAGACCGGCCAACACCATGGCGGCGGAGGCCCGCAGATCGGTGCCCTGCACGGGAGCACCACTCAACTGAGAGACGCCCTCCACACAGGCGGTGTTGCCCTGCAGACGAATCGACGCTCCCATCCGCTGCAGTTCGGCCACGTGCTGCATACGGTTTTCAAAGATGTTTTCCACGATCAGGCTGGTGCCTTGCGCCGTGGCCAGGAGGCTCATGAAGGGAGCCTGGAGATCGGTGGGGAAGCCAGGGAAGGGCTGGGTGCGCAGATCCAGAGCCTGAATGTCGTGGGCCGTGATGCGCACACCCCTGCCCTCCTGCTGGAGGGTGCAGCCACATTCCTCAAGCTTGGTGAGCACAGCTCCCAGGTGCTCGGAAATCACCGGCGTGACGAGGAGGGAGGAGCGGGTGATGGCCCCGGCCAGGAGGAAGGTGCCGGCCTCAATGCGGTCGGGGATCACCTCGTAGTCGGTGCCGTGGAGGGAGCGAACCCCATCGATAGTGATGGTGGGGGTGCCTTCCCCCGTGATCCGGGCCCCCATGGCCTGGAGCAGACGGGCCAGATCCACCACTTCGGGCTCCTGGGCGGCGTTTTCGATCACCGTTTCGCCATCGGCGAGGGTGGCGGCCATCATCAGGGTTTCCGTGGCTCCCACGCTCGGGCAATCCAGATGGATGTGCCCGCCTTTCAAGCGGCTGCTGGGTCCAGGAACAACAGCGGTGACCACGCCGTGCTCGATGGTGACGTGGGCACCGAGGGCCTTGAGGCCCTTCACATGCTCCACCACGGGCCGTGTGCCGATCTGGCATCCTCCGGGGAGGGGGACCTGGGCGGTTCCCATGCGAGCCAGGAGGGGGCCGATGCAGAAGAAGCTGGCCCGCAGGCTGTTTACCAACTCATAGGGAGGGGCGGCACGGGTGATGTGGTCCGCCGTGAGTTCAATGGCTTCACCGGAACGGGTGACCCGCACGCCAAGAGCAGCCAGGATCTCACCCATGGAGGCGATGTCCGTGAGCCGGGGGACATTGCGAAGCTTTAACGAATCACTGGTTAGCAGGCAGGCGGCCATCAGCACCAGGGCCGAATTCTTTGCGCCGCTCACCCGAATTTCGCCTTCCAGCCTGGTTCCACCAACGACCTCCAATTTCGGCTGCGTAAGCGTGGGATTGGAAGGCGCAACGGAAAGAACCATGGGCAGGGGGCCTACTACGTCAATTCGCAGGTGAATCTTGACAATGATTCCATGCTTCGTCTAGGGGCCGCCGGATGAACTGTCTCGCCTGGCTCAGCTGCGTGGAAGGGCTCGGATGGGCCTGGTGATCCGGGAGGCGATGGTCTAAGATTCATGTGGCCTCAACGCCCGCGGATGTGGCGGAATTGGTAGACGCGCTAGTTTCAGGTACTAGTGGCAGCAATGTCGTGGGAGTTCAAGTCTCCCCATCCGCATAACCCCATCATGATTTTACTTTCCATTAACAATTCCTCTGAGATTGTTGCTAAAAAGGCTGGCAAGTTTATCGAAAGTCTCACCCCTGCGGGGTTTGATGAGGCCAAGGTTGAAGAAGAGGTGATGAAGCAATTGGTTCAGAATTTGGCAGCCGAAGGCATCCATGGCCAGATCGCCGCTGTGCGTGGCATCCATTTGCAGGAGAAAGAACTCCGCTTCGAAGACAAAATGAACGTCCGTCGCCACGACCACTTCTGAGTCCGGCGTGGGTTTCGAGCCGATCAGCAGCCGTCGCAATCCGCTCGTGAAAGGGCTGAGGGAGTTGCACCACCCTGGAGGCCGGCTGGAACAGCAGCGCTTGTTGCTGGAGGGAACCCACCTGCTTCAGGAAGCCCTCAGGCTGGGGCGCCCCCCCGATCTCCTTCTCGCCACGTCCCCCTGG
>JBIIHR010000057.1:0-6549 GCA_044235655.1 Cyanobium sp.
TCTTGCCACCCTCTCGGGTGGCTTTTTTGTGGGAGGGTTGTCCATGATGCTTTCCCCCTGCTGCACTGGAGAACTAAACACGAATGGTCGTTGGCCTGGGAAGACATATACGCACTCTTTGGCTGTCCTACAGACTCTGGCTTCGTTGCGATTGCATTGATCTGAGTGCGGCCTTTGCTTTTCACACTCTTCAATCATTCTTTCCTGCCTTACTCATCGCCCTGGCCCTTGCATCACGCTTTCTTGGCCAGGACGAAGCCCTGCTTCAGCAGGCAAAACTGGTCGTGGGTCAGTTGATTCCTAGTGATTCCATGCCCCTGTTTACGGATGCGTTGTCCCGCTTTCTTCGCCAGGGCTTCGGCGCAGGTCTTACAGGCATCATCTTGCTGTTACTTAATGCAAATAATATCTATCTCACCTTACAAAGGGGTGCTGATCGGCTCTGGTGGAATCGCCCCTACGGCCTCGAGTCCTTATCTTGGCTCCGAATCATTCAGCGCTTTTTGTGGCTGAGGCTGAAGTCGCTCTTGATCTTGCTGCTGATTGGTCCGATATTAATTGCCGACCAAGTCATTGGAAATTTTCGAGTTTTTGGTTCCACTCTTTTGCGTGATTGGCTGTCCAATACGCTGCCAGATGGATTTACATGGCTAGGGAGATTGTCATACGGAGCTGATTTTCTTCTCTCAAATATCCTGGCCTTTGCATCGGTGATGGTGCTTCTTTGGCTCTTACCCTCTCGCCAGGTGCCCTGGCGACCGCTAGTTCCTGGTGCCTTACTAATCAGCAGCATCTCTACACTTCTTACCATTATATTGGGACGGCTTCTGTTTGCCATTGGCCTGCGGTTTCAAGCCTACGGTGTCGTTGGCGGGGTTTTACTCTTAACGCTCTGGCTATGGTTACTTGGGGTGATTCTTTATTTCGGCCAGTGTTTGAGCGTGACCATTGCCCGCTGGCCCCGTGGTGGGCCATCCGCACCCCCGCCCATCTGAAATCAGCTGCCCAAAGGGTCAGGATGAAGGGAGCGCTCCAATCCATCCCTGTGATTCACACCCCCCCCTCCTGGCCAATCAAGATTGCACCACTTCCCGCGAGCCTTCTCCTCATCGCCACAGCCCTAGGCTCCATTCTTCTGACCGGCGTCGCTTTGCTAACCCTGGTGCCCCTGGTGATGATCGCGGGAGGATTGGCCGTAGGGATTGTGGCCACATTGCTGCTGGGTTGGGCAGGCATTGAAGCCCTGGCAGCGTTTGAACGCTGGATGGACCACGACCCGCGTTTCCAGCGCTGAATGCAACGTTCCTCCTTCCCCTGGTTCTGGGTGGGGCTCGCCGCCCTCTTGCTGCTCCTCCCAGGACCACCAGGCCGATTCCTCCTGGACATTCTTGGCGGGTTGACCCTGTTGATTCTGCTCCTCCCCCTCCTTGGCGCAGGGGTGGGACTCCTGGCATGGCAACGGATACGTCGACGACTTCACACCTGTGAGGCCTGCGGCACCGTCAGTTTTGGGAGCCAGGTGTGCCCGGCGTGTGGATCCTGGTTCGGTGAACAGGGCACCCGTCCAGGGAGCGAAAGGGATCTGGACGCCTTGGATGCCTCCAAGGTGATCATCAATGTGGAGGCCGTCGATGTGGACCCGTCCACGGATCGAAACAACCTGCCCTCATCCTGAGGAACGGCGTTTCCTTCCCATAGGCTCATGACAGAGCTGGTTGCCTATGGCCCCGTTGTTGGCTGCTCAGTGGGATGTGGTGGTCGTGGGCAGCGGAGCAGCAGGACTGATGACCTGTCTGGAACTTCCCAGGGATCTGAGAGTTCTGCTCCTGAGTAAACAGTTGAACCCTCGCTCAGCCAGCCGCTGGGCCCAGGGAGGGATCGCCGCGGTGACCCGCTCCGAAGACAGTTTTGACAGCCACATCGCTGACACGCTCAAGGCGGGAGCTGGCCTATGTGACCGCCCGGCAGTCGATCTTTTGGTCCGTCAGGCACCAGCTTGTGTGGAGCGGCTCCTGGCCCTGGGCATGGCCTTCGACCGGGAGAACGGCAACCTCAGCACCACGCTGGAGGCAGCCCATAGCCACCGTCGGGTGTTACACGCGCAGGACCGCACGGGAGGTGCGCTGGTGGAGGCGTTGGAACGGGAAGTGCAGTCCCGGGCGCTGCTGGAGCGCCACGAAGGGGTGCCAGCCCTCCAACTCTGGGTGGACGGGGGACGCTGTGTGGGACTGCAGGTTTTGGACGGCAACCAACTGCGCTGGCTCCGCGCCAGAGCCGTGGTGCTGGCCTGTGGAGGAGGTGGCCACCTCTTCTCTCACACCACCAACCCAAGCCAGGCGTCAGGAGATGGGGTGGTGATGGCCTGGGCAGCAGGTGCCCAGATTCGGGACCTGGAATTTGTGCAGTTTCACCCCACCGCCCTGATGCTGCCCGGAGCCCCCCATTTCCTGATCAGCGAGGCCGTGCGAGGGGAAGGGGCCCGCTTGTGGGATGGCCAGGGGCACAGTCCCGTCGCCCTTCTCAGTGGGGGCGATCTGGCCCCTAGAGACCAGGTGAGTCGTGCTCTGGCCCAATGCATGCAGCAGCAAGGGGTCGACCATCTCTGGCTGGATCTGCGCCCTGTTGGGGAGGAACGGCTGCGGAAACAGTTCCCGACGATTCTTGGGCGCTGCCTTGAACTCGGACTGCAGCCCACTCTCTCCCCCATCCCCGTGGCTCCTGCAGCCCACTACTGGATGGGAGGGGTGCGAACGGATCTGCAGGGCGCCACAACCCTGCCGGGGCTCTACGCCGTGGGAGAAGTGGCCTGCACAGGAGTCCATGGAGCCAATCGCCTGGCCAGCAATTCCTTGATGGAGTGTCTGGTGTTTGCGCGGCAGCTGGCCTCTCTGAAGCTGGCACCGGCAGCCTCTGGGATCTTCCAGCCCGTGTCTCAAGACCTGCCCAGGCATCCCCAACCAACGCGGACGGAAGACGGCTTGCAACAGCAACTGGAACAGTTGCGCCAGTTGTGCTGGAGTGTGGCAGGAGTGGAACGCTCAGGAGAGCGAATCCGTGGAGCCCTGCAATCGGTGCGCCAGCAACGCCAGGGGCTGGAACAGGAGGCTCTCTGGAAGATCGTGGAGCGTCAGTCTCCAGAGGTGTGCTTCGCCATAGAACCCAACCAGGTGGCTGGCTTTTTGCTGTTGCACGAGCTCCGACAGCGACTGGTATTGGCGGAGCTCCTGATGGAAGCCTCGCTCTTTCGAGAGGAGAGTCGGGGGGGGCATTTCCGCACGGATGCCCCAGCCCGACAGCCCTTCTGGGAGCGGCACAGTCGCCAACAAAAGGGGATGGCCATCCAGACCGATGGGGTGAATCGGAGTCAAAACCCGTTGGGGCCGCTGTAGTTGCTCATGGCAGCCAGCTTGGCCAGGGGCTTCACGCCGGAATCGACCGTGCCGTTGATCTCCCAGCTGGGAAAACCTTTGATCTGCTTTTTCTCGCAAAGGGCCGCCTGATTTTTGTAGCCATCGGGGGCGCACTCCACAATCTTCAACGCAGCAGCGCCTTCCGCACCAAACAGTTCCTTCTGTTCTCGGCAGTGGGGACACCAGTAGGCGGTGTACATCACGGCTCCCTTTGCAGTGAGATGTTTGGCAAGGGCAATGGCGGCCGGAGAGCTGGGGGTGGTGATTGGAGGAGACATGCCCTTTGTCA
This sequence comes from Cyanobium sp., assembly GCA_044235655.1. GTDB lineage: Bacteria > Cyanobacteriota > Cyanobacteriia > PCC-6307 > Cyanobiaceae > Cyanobium. The sequence continues at coordinate 3,700 of JBIIHR010000057.1, forward strand.
GAGCGCTCTCCGGACGATCCAGGGCCGTGGCCCAGCCCATTCCCACCACAAGGACAGCCAGGCTCACCAAGACCCCGCGAAAGATCAGCTGCCCCCGTTCCTGCCAATCGCCACCCAGGATGGAAAGGACCATCAATCCCAGGGAAAGGCCTGCGGAGAGAAGGCAGAAGGCGCAGAAGGCCTGGATCTTGAACACCATGACCCCCATCAGCACCAGGCTGAAGATGGCCATGGCGGTGCTGATCAAAAACAGGGCCCACCAGCTGGTTCGATGCAGGCCAGCCCTGGCCTCTCCCTTCAAGAGCAGGGGAAGGAGGGCAAGGAGCAGAACCGAGAGGTAGGCCAGTGCCCCGAACAGGGACAGGGGTTGGCCCAACAGGGATCCCCAGGCGCTGCTGAGCACCTTGTCGCAGCCATCGGAGCCGCCAGGACAGACCAGGGGGCCGAGCACGCCCCAGCGATGCAGGGTGATGGACCCCGTATCCAGAAGCCCGATGGTGGCGAGCACGGCCATCGCCACCCTGGCCCAGCGGTGGCCAGGATCGCCGCGGCGTCGGCTGCTGCTCAGTCGGCTGGCTAGTCGGGTCGACGTCACGGGTAGGAACAGGGCATCGTGAGGGGATTCTGGCAGCGCCCCCGCCATTCCATAGGGTAGGGAGACAGCCATTTCCACGCCGACATGCCCTCCGGCCCCGTCAGGAGCATTCCCACTGTCGCCTTTGCTCACCTGGGCTGCGAAAAGAATCGGGTCGACACCGAGCACATGCTTGGCCTCCTGGCAGAAGCGGGATATGGCGTCAGCGCCGATGAGCGAGACGCCTCCGTGGTGGTGGTGAACACCTGCAGTTTCATCGAAGACGCCCGAAAGGAATCCGTTCGCACCCTGGTCGAGCTGGCTGAGCAGGGGAAGGAACTCATCATTGCTGGCTGCCTGGCCCAGCATTTCCAGGAGGAATTGCTGGCTGCCCTACCGGAAGCCAAAGCCATCGTGGGCACCGGCGACTACCAGCACATCGTGAGCGTGCTTCAACGGGTGGAGGCCGGGGAACGGGTCCATCAGGTGAGTGCGGTACCCACCTTTATCGCGGATGACCAGATTCCCCGCTTCCGCACCACCAGTGAAGCGGTGGCCTACCTCAAGGTGGCCGAGGGCTGTGATTATCGCTGTGCCTTCTGCATCATCCCCAGGCTGCGGGGAGACCAGCGTTCTCGATCGATCGATTCCATCGTGGCGGAGGCCCAATCGCTGGCGGCCCAGGGGGTCAAGGAGCTGATCCTGATCAGCCAGATCACCACCAACTATGGCCTGGACCTGGCCGGGAAGCCCCAACTGGCGGAGCTGCTGCGGGAGCTCGGCCAGGTGGAGATTCCCTGGATACGGGTCCATTACGCCTACCCCACGGGCCTCACACCAGAGGTGCTGGCTGCCTTTCGGGAGGTACCCAACGTGCTCCCCTATCTGGATCTCCCCCTTCAGCACAGCCATCCGGACATCCTTCGGGCCATGAATCGCCCGTGGCAGGCGGATGTCACCGGAGGATTGCTCCAACGGGTGCGGCACCAGTTGCCCGGGGCCGTGCTTCGCACCACCTTCATCGTGGGCTACCCCGGGGAAACGGAGAGCCATTTTGAGCACCTGCTCGCCTTTGTGGAGGAGCAACAGTTTGACCATGTGGGGGTGTTCACCTTCTCCCCAGAGGAGGGCACCCCTGCAGCAAACCTGCCCGACGCGGTGCCGCAAGCGGTGGCCCTGGAACGAAAGGATCGGCTGATGGCCCTTCAGCAGCCGATCGCAGCGGCGCGCAACGCAGCCTGGGTGGGGGAGATCGTGGATGTGTTGATCGAACAGACCCACCCCAGCAGCGGCGCCATGATCGGTCGCTCCGCCCGCTTCGCCCCCGATGTGGATGGGGAGGTCCGTGTGCAGCCAGGCCCTGGAGGGATGGTGGCAGCGCCTGGCCAACTGGTGCCCGTACGAATCACGGCCGTCCACACCTACGACCTGGAAGGAGAGCTGGTGGGAGCCCAGGCTCTTGTGGCGGAGGCCCGATCGCCATCGCGGAAACCCGGTTGACCCACGCTCCTGCATCCCGAGCAGCGTTGGCTTGGCTCCGCAAGCGCCAGAAGGGTGTGTTTCTGGCCGCCTCGGGATTGAGCACCGTGGGCTCCTTTGCGGGCCTGACGGCCAAGAGTTGGATCCTCCTCGATGGCACGGGCAATCCCATGCTGTTGGCCATGCACTTCGCCGCCCTCTCCCTCCCCAGCCTGCTTGTGAGTGGCCCCGCTGGCGTGCTCACCGACCGGATAGGCAGTGAACGGGTGCTGATCCGGGCTCAGTGGGCCCTGCTGGCCTCCGCCTCCCTGGCCGCCCTGGCGATTCCCTTCTTCCAGGGCCAAGCCCAGGTGGTGGTGCTCTTGCTCAGCACCCTGTTCGGGGGTTTGGCCAGCACCTATGAACTCACGGCCCGAAACAAATACACCGGCCTGCTGGTGGATCGCCCGGAAGACCTCCCTCCCTATCTGGCGAGCTTTTCCATCGTGTTCAACGTGGGCAAATTGCTTGGGCCTCCCATCGGCGGCTTGCTTCTCGCCCTGGCCGGCCCCACGTTGGCGCTTGCGGTCGATGCGGCCACCTTTCTTGGACCCATCGCTGTGCTGCTCTGGGTTCTCCGCCCCAACACCCACCTGGAGCAAAAAACGGGAACTGGTGCTGCTGTTTCCCTAGGGGCAGCCTGGCGAGAGTGTGGTCCCGTGCTCCGCCATGTGCTGCAATTCACGGCATTGGCCTGTCTGGTGGGTTTTTTCCACCCCGGCCTGGCTCCTGTGATCGCCGCAGGGGTGCTGGATTCC
>JBIIHR010000058.1:0-6378 GCA_044235655.1 Cyanobium sp.
GGATCTTCGCCCAGACCTGCCGCCAGGGTATCGAGTCCAGCGGGGCCACCGCCGTGGCCCTCCACAAGCTGGCGCAGCAGCTGCCGGTCGCTGGCATCCAGCCCCCTGGCATCCACCCGGTGGAGCTGGAGCGCCGTGGCCACCACCTCCGCCCCAATCGATGGCAACCCCTGCACGGTGGCGTAATCCCTGACCCGACGCAGCAGACGGTTGGCAATGCGAGGCGTTCCCCGACAACGGCGGGCCACCTCCCGGGCTGCTGCCACCTCCAGATCCATGGCCAGGAGCCGGGCTGCCCGCTCCACGATCGCCTGGAGATCCTCCAACCCATAGAACTCCAACCGTTGAATCAACCCAAAACGATCCCGCAATGGGGAACTCAGCGCCCCCGCCCGAGTGGTGGCGCCCACCAGGGTGAAGGGAGCGAGCGGCAGGCTGCGGGTGCGAGCGGTCGTGCCCTTGCCCACGGTGAGATCGAGACGGAAATCCTCCATGGCCGGATAGAGAATCTCCTCCGCAACCCTGTTGAGCCGGTGGATTTCATCGATGAAGAGCAGGTCATGGGGTTGAAGATTCACCAGCAACCCAACGATGTCCCGGGGGCGCTCAAGGGCCGGCGCACTGGTAATGCGGCAGTGCACCCCCAGCTCTTCGGCCAGCACCAGGGCCATGGTGGTCTTTCCCAGTCCCGGGGGGCCGTGGAGGAGCACATGATCAAGGGCCTCACCCCGGCCCCGGGTGGCGGCCACAGCGATCTGCAACACCTGCTTGAGATCCTCCTGGCCGATGTAATCCGCCAGGCGCTTGGGGCGCAGGCCGTCCTCCCGTCGCTGCCCGTCCCGATCAGCCTCCCGATCCTCCTTGCGTTCCAGCGGATCCACCAGCCGGGGTGCCGCTCCCGCAGAACGGGAGGATCCCCCCGACGGTCCCTTGGGCGAGGGAGATGGGCTGGCTTGAGAGGAAACAATGGCCATGGTGGGAGGGTAACGGGCCCAGCCAGAGCCCTGCCCCCCCGCAGGGCTCACCTAACGTCAAGCTATCCACGGAGGCACGATGGCCAAGGGGCCCGGCAGGCGGGGTGGCACAGCCAAGGGAGATCCCTCCCAGCGCCTGCTGGCTGACAACCGCCTGGCCCGCCACCAGTACGAGATTCTCGAAACCCTGGAGACGGGCATCGAACTGCTGGGAACGGAGGTGAAATCGATCCGTGCCGGGCAGTGCAACCTGCGGGATGGGTTCTGCCTGATCCGCAACGGGGAACTGCAGCTGCACAACGTGCACATCTCTCCCCACAGCCATGCGGGTCGCTTCTTCAACCATGAGCCCCTACGGGTGCGGAAGCTCCTGGCGCACCGGCGGGAAATTGACAAATTGCGGATCGCCCTCGACCAGAAGGGACTGACCCTGATTCCCCTGAACCTTCACCTCAAAGGGTCCTGGATCAAGGTGACCCTGGGGCTGGCCAGGGGACGCAAGCTGCATGACAAACGCCACGAAGAGAAACGCCGACAGGAGGCCAAGGAGACACGGGCGGCCATCGCCCGCATCTAACCCAGCCTGGCCACCCAACGGCGCCGGCTTCAGGGCTCAGGCTGGGGGGATGGAGGGGTCGCTGGGCTGACAGGAGAAACGGCAGGTGGGCTGGTGGGGCGGGGTGGCTCCGGGGCCTGGGGGGGAGAGGGAGAGGGTTCTCCAGCAGCGGGAGGTTTGGGGGATGAGACCCCGCCGGAGGTCTCCGGGGGGAGAGGGCCAGGACCGGGGACAACCGCCTCGCCCGCCGGGGTTCCCGGAGCGCCAGGCGCCCCCGGGGGCGTCTGGGAGGGAGTGGGGGGTTCCGGCACGGTGGGATCCGCCCGTAACGACAGGCTGATCCGGGACGGCGCAACCCCCTCGTTGGTCACGAGGAGTTGGACGGGCGAGCTGTCCTGGACCCCAAGATTCACCACCCGCAGGGGACCCCGAGGGGCCAGGGAGCGACCATCGGCGGCATAGACACTCATCTGCAGCAAGGGGGTGCCATTCACCCCCAGCACCAAGGCATGGCCCTGGGGCAGGCGAATGGGAAACAGCCGAGCCCCATTGGCCGGCACATCAGCGGCCAGCAACTGGGTGACCTGGGGACGGGCCTCGATGGGCTCAATCGAGAGGTTTTCCAGGATCTGGATGGCTGCCGCGTACCACAGCTGTCGGTAGGGCTCCTCAGGGATTCCACCGCTGGATCGGCCGGGCAGCAGGTTCTGGGCACTGCCTGAAATCAGTTGCTGCAACACCTCAGAGCTCAGTCCCTGTTGGGCCAGAGTCCTCTGCCGCTGATCCCAATCGGCCCCCGAGAAACTGCCAAGCCTTCGACGGAGCGCCATGGGCAGCTGCTCCACCCGGGCCAGCCAGTCTTCCGCCAGGCCGTTCCAGGCCTTCCGGAGGGGAGCATCCTCCAGGGAATCACTGGGAAGCCGACCGCGCCGTTCCGGGTATTGGGCCAGGAGGCTGGCATTGACCAGATCAAGAAACCAGCCACGGTCGATCTGCAGAGCCCGCAGGCGACTGATGAGTTGCTCCCGCTGATCCACCTCTCCGGGAGGGAGGCTGGGAGCGGCCTCCGTGATGGAGGGGGCGCCTGCGGGACTGGGGGGCGCTCCGCCGCCACGACTCAGCCACCACCAACCGAGGGCCGTGCCTGCCACAGCAGACACGATCAGGGCCAAAAGCACGGGCCAGAGTCCGCCCTCAGCCTGCTCCTCCCGCTCCAGCTGGCGGGCCCTGGCAGGGGTGGGCGGGGGGGCGGACCGCCGTCGTCTGGAGGACTCCTGGGGAGGCATCGGGTCCACATCCCCATCGTCATCAGGGGCTGTGGCCGGTTCGCTAGGCGGAGTGAGGGAGGCAACATCAGGCTGGGCCTCGGAAGGGGCCTCAGGGGGAGCCGGGGGAGGGGAGGTGGGCACCAGAACCACCGTGCGGTCGGCCCGGGGCACGGGCCCAGTGGTCTCCGGCATGGGCAGCTCCTGGAGGGCCATCAGCGCATCGGCCGCACTGGCGAACCGTTGGGCTGGATCCGGGCTCACCATCCGCGCCAGCTGTTGTCGAAAGGCCGGCTCTGCATCCAGGGCGGAGGGCCATCGCCATTCCAGGGTCTGGGGATCGAGCAGACGCTCCGGACCATCGCCGCTGAGGAGCACCAAGGCCGTCACGCCCAGGGCATGGAGATCCATCCAGGGCTGGGGGGAAACACCCCGGAGAAGCTCGGGCGGGGCATAGCCAGGGGTCGCCCCCACCAGCCCCCCTTCCACACCCCCAAGAAGGCCGAAATCCAGGAGCACCGGCTGGCCATCCCGATCCCGGCGCAGCAGATTGGCAGGTGTCAGATCCCCGTGGAGCAGGTCCTGGCTGTGGAGCGCCACCAGCACGGGGAGCAGCTGGCGAAGGAGAAGCAACACTTCCCCCGCGCCAAACACCAACTGGCGCTCCTGACGGGTGGCCAGCAACTCCTGGTAGGTGCGTCCCGCTTGCCACTCGCGCACGAGCCAGAGATCCTCGCCCTCGCTGATCGCCGCACCCACCCTGGGCACCTGGGGATGCAACACCCCTTGGAGCCGGGCCCAGAGCTGGCGAGCCTGCTGCTGATGGCTGCCGGGCCCCAGCCGCCGCACGGCCGCAGGGGCATCGGCAGCGAGGGTATCGCTGGCCTGCCAAAGATCCCCCTGGGCGCCACCGCCTGCGCTGAGCGGGCTTTCCAGGCGATAGCGACCGCCAATCAACTGGCCTGCAGAGGGTGTGGGACCCATCACTGAGCCACCGGCATGGGATCGCGGTGGGGTTGGCTCAGCCCCCTGGAGGCCAGCCAATCGGCGTCGTACAGGCGGGAGCGATAGCGATCCCCGCTGTCGCAGAGAACGGTGACGATGCGGTGGCCCGGGCCGAGGCGACGGGCTGTTTCGACGGCCGCGGCCACATTGATCCCCACGGACCCCCCCATGAACAATCCCTCCTGCCAGAGGAGGCGATAAATCGTCTGCAGGGCGTCCTGATCCACCACCCGCACGGCATCATCAATGGGCGCACCCTCCAGGTTGGCGGTGATGCGGCTGTTGCCGATGCCCTCGGTGATCGAGTTGCCTTCGCTGCGCAGGTCCCCCGAGGTGGCCCAGTGGTAGAGCGCACTTCCATAGGGATCGGCCAGCACGCAGCGCACGGCAGGGTTGCGCTCCTTCAGGAACAAGGCCACGCCGGCATAGGTACCACCGGTACCTGTGGCGGCCACCCAGGCATCCACCCGTCCCTCGCATTGCTCCCAGATCTCCGGGCCAGTGGTGGCGTAATGGGCCCGTCGGTTGGCCAGATTGTCGAACTGGTTGGCCCAGAGGGCTCCGGGGATCTCCTCGGCCAGGCGGCCGGAGAGTTTCACGTAGTTGTTGGGATTGGAATAGGGAACAGCCGGAACCGTGCGGACCTCCGCCCCGAGGCTGCGCAACAGGCCGATCTTTTCGGCCGACTGGGTTTCCGGGATCACAATCAGGGCCCGGTACCCCCGAGCATTGCACAGGTGGGTCAGGCCGATGCCCGTGTTGCCCGCCGTGCCCTCCACCACCGTGCCCCCTGGTTGGAGGAGGCCACTGGCCTCCGCCTCCTGAAGAATCCCCAGCGCCGCCCGGTCTTTCACGGAGCCGCCCGGGTTCATGAATTCAGCCTTCCCCAGGATTTGGCAACCCGTGAGCTCGCTGAGGGCCCGCAGCTGGATGAGTGGTGTGCGGCCCACAGCGCCGGAAAAACCTTCGGTGATCCCCCCCATTCCGTTGGCCGTGGCTGGCATGTGCATGCCGAGGATCGTAGGGACTATCCCTAGGCTCTTCAGAAACAATGGTGCCAGCGATCAGCCCTGCCACCCCGACGATGGTTGCCTCGAGCCTGGGGGCTCGGCTGAAGGCGGTGCGCCAACGCAGCGAGGCCCTGATCGCCCCCCTGGAGCCGGAGGATCTGTGCCTGCAGGGGATGGCGGATGCGAGCCCGCCCAAATGGCATCTTGGCCACACCACCTGGTTTTTCGACACCTTTGTCCTTTCCCCCCACTTGGAGGGCTGGCAGCCCCTCGATCGGCAGTGGTGTTTCCTGTTCAACTCCTATTACGACGCCGTCGGCGCCCGCCATCCGCGTCCCCAGAGGGGTCTGCTCACCCGGCCGTCCATGGAGGCCGTGCTGGCCTGGCGCCAGCGGGTGGACAGGGGGCTGGATGATCTGCTGAGCCAGCTTGAGGAGCCTTCAGCAGAGCGGGCGGCCCGACCGCTCCAGCTCCTCGAGCTGGGCCTGCACCACGAACAGCAACACCAGGAGCTCTTGCTGATGGATGTGCTGGATGGCTTCAGTCGCAACCCCTTGGAGCCGGCCTACGGGCTGGGCCCCGAAGGCTCCCTGGATCCGCCCCCGATCGGGGAGGAAGGGCCCCTCTGGCTCGACCATCCCGGCGGCCTGCTGGAGATGGGCCATGGGGACCCCCAGGCCTTCGCCTTTGATAATGAGGGGCCCCGCCACCGGCTCTGGCTCGAACCCTTTGCCATCGCGCGGCGGCTTGTGAGCAATGCCGACTACGCCGCCTTCATCAGCGATGGGGGATATTCCCGGCCGGAGCTATGGATGAGTGAGGGCTGGGGAATCATGCAGGAGGAGGGCTGGAGCGCCCCCCGCTACTGGCGGGATGGGGACTGGGAATTCACGTTGGGAGGGCGCCAGCCCCTGCAGGGCGAGAGGCCCGTGCGCCACCTGAGCTGGTTTGAAGCCGATGCCTACGCCCGCTGGGCGGGAGCCAGGCTGCCGAGTGAGGCGGAATGGGAGGTGGCGGCCAGCACGGGGCTGCTTCAGGGAGCCTTCGGAAGCCTCTGGCAATGGACAGGAACCCCCTATCGGCCCTATCCCGGTTTCCAGGCGGCCTCTGGAGCGGTGGGGGAATACAACGGCAAGTTCATGAGTTCCCAGTTCGTGCTTCGCGGCAGCGCCACCCTCACGCCTCCCGGCCACGCCCGACTCACGTACCGCAACTTCTTCAGCCCGGCAAGCCGCTGGATGGCCAGTGGGCTGCGCCTGGCCACCGACACCCCATGAGCACCCCCTTTCCTGGCGAAGTTGCCCTCCGCCCACCGGAACTTCTCGATCTCCACCCGGAGCCCGCCGACATGGCCCGGCTGGTTCGGGAGGGCATGGCGCGCACGCCCAAGCAACTCCCTGCCTGGTTTCTCTACGACGAGGAAGGCTCCCGACTGTTTGATCTGATCTGCCAGCAACCGGAATACTCCCTCACCCGCACCGAAACCGACCTGCTGCAACGCCTGGGGCCAGAACTGGCCGCGGCCCTCGGCGGCGGGACCCTGGTGGAGTTCGGCGCCGGGAGCGCCC
>JBIIHR010000059.1:0-6358 GCA_044235655.1 Cyanobium sp.
ACCACACCCTCGCTGCCAACGTTGAAAATCTCATCCTCACCGGCACCGCCCTCACCGGCACGGGCAATGCCCTGGCCAACGCCCTCACCGGCAACGCCAGCAACAACACCCTCAACGGGGCTGCTGGCAACGACGCGATCAATGGTGGGGCCGGCAATGACGACCTCAATGGCGGCACCGGGGTTGATGCCCTCACCGGGGGCACCGGAGCGGACACCTTCCGCTTCGATGCCAACGGCCCGGCCAACAGCGATCAGATCACCGACTTCAACATTGCGGAAGGCGATCGGATCGCCCTGGCTGCTTCCGTGTTCACCGGTATCGGGAACGCTGGAGCTGGCCTCACCGCGGCCCAGTTCCTTGCTGGGCCAGGGGTGGTGAGCGCCACCGACAGGGCCCAACGCATCCTCTTCAACACCACCACCGGTGCCCTGTTCTGGGATGTGGATGGCAGCCGCAACAACAACCCGCCGATTCAGTTCGCCACCGTCAATCCGGTGGCTGCCCTCACCAACACCCAGTTCATCCTGGTGTGATCGGTGTGGAGGGCACCCGTTGGGTGCCCTCTTTTCAGGGCCTCAGGCAGGGATCAGCGACAGCCCTGCACGGAAATGCGATAGGTGAATCCAGTGGCCGCCATGTTGCTGCTGGCTCCCACCTTGATGTTCACCTGGCTCACCTCCTTACCAGGCACCACGGGCACCACAATGCCCCCGCCGGTGCCCGGTTTGGGGGTGATGTTGTCGTTGAAGACCCGCAGACTGGAGCCATCAGTGAATTTCAGGTAGGCCTGAACCGGATAGGTGGCTGAAACCGAGGAATCCGCTGTGAAAAAGAGCTTGTAGGAGCTGTAAGGACGGGTGACAAAGAAATCCGTGTTCCAGTTGGGACGCCCCAGGGGATTACCTGGGCTGATGGTTTTGGTGACAATGGGAGTCACACCATTGCCCCCCACCGGCGCCAGAAATTGACAGGTTTGAGCCCACACCATCGCCGGCTGGGCCAGGGTACTGGCCGCCAGGGAGGCGCAGGCCATCGGAAGCAGGGCAGAAAAGCGGAACATGGGACATGAACGAACCAAGCCAGCTTTAGCAAAGGGCTAGACACTCAGGAAGCGATCGATCACTTCCTTGCTCAGTTCCGCTGTGGGGCCGCTGGCCACCACACCGCCCTTTTGCATGGCGTAATACCAGTCGGCCTGTCGCACAAAGTGCAGATGTTGCTCCACCAGAAGCACGCTGATGCCGGTGGTAGCAATGATGCGGCGCACGGCCCGCTCGATGTCGAGCACCACCGATGGCTGGATGCCTTCGGTGGGCTCATCGAGCAGAAGCAGCCTGGGCTTGCCCAAGAGGGCCCGGGCGATAGCCAACTGCTGCTGCTGGCCACCGGAAAGATCCCCTCCCGAGCGGTTCAGGAAGGTTTCGAGGATGGGGAAAAGCTCAAACACCACCGGATCGATATGGCGATGGCGCGCCAGGCCCCCGGGCAGGGATTCATGGCCCAACAGCAGGTTTTCCCGCACGGTGAGCTGGGGAATGATCTCCCGCCCCTGGGGCACGTAGCCGATGCCCGCCCGGGCCCGGCGATAGGGAGGCAGGGGCGACACCTCCTCACCGCCCAGCTGCACCGTGCCCGAACGCTGCTGCAACAGGCCCACCACGGTTTTGAGCAGGGTGGTTTTTCCCACACCATTTCGCCCGATCAGGCAAACCATCTGGCCGGCGCCCACCGTCAGATCCACGTTGCGCAGGATGTGGCTCTCTCCGTAGTACACATTGAGATCGCGCACCTCGAGCACATCGGTGGCGCTCGCCTGGGGCGATCCAGGGGCGGTGGGGAGGGGAGTGCGGGTCATCGCAGAGGGAGTGTGGACAGATCAGGAGTGGGGGGTTCGAGCAGAGCCCTGGGGGTGGGCCGGGGGATCACTCCTCCTCCCGGCCGAGGTACACCTCGATCACCTTCGGATCGTTCTGCACCGTTTCCATCGGGCCCTCGCAGAGCACGTGGCCTTCGTGCAGCACGGTCACCGGAGCCTGGAGATCCCGGATGAAATCCATGTCGTGCTCAATCACAAGCACGGTATGCCGACCGCTGAGATCCTTGAGCAGGGCAGCGGTGCGCTCCGTCTCCTCATCGGTGAGACCAGCCACGGGTTCATCCACCAGAAGGAGTTCCGGGCTCTGGCCCACCAGCATGGCGATTTCCAGCCATTGCTTCTGTCCATGGGAGAGGCCACCGGCAGGAAGGCCGGCCTGGGAGACCAGGCCCACCACCTCCAGGAGGTGCTGCACCCGATCCCGGCTCTCCTGGTCGAGGGAACTGAAAAGCAGGGAGAAGGGTGAGGCATTGCGGCTCACCGCCAGCTCCAGATTGCGGCGGGTGGTGAGGTTCTGATAGACGCGGGGGGTCTGGAACTTGCGACCGATCCCCAGCCGGGCGATGCGATGCTCCGTGATCCCCAGAAGGGGACGGCCGTGGAACCACACGCTGCCCTTGGTGGGTTGCACCTTCCCTGTGATCACATCCAGGAAGGTGGTTTTACCGGCCCCATTGGGGCCAATCACGGCCCGCAGCTCCCCGGGCTGGAGCACCAGGTTGAGATCGTTGAGCGCAAGAAACCCATCGAAGCTCACGGTGACGCCGCGCAACTCGAGCAGGGGCTCGGTGGGGGCCGCAGGGGCCAGGGTGGTGGATGTCATCGCTCACCTCCGCGATCGGAAGGGGATTGGAGGCTGGTGCGCTCGGCCTGCACAGCCGGATCAAGATCCAAGGAGGGATAGGTGGGGGCCACGGGGGGCCAGCCCACCATGGACTGGAGCTGGCGCAGCCCCCCCTTCCGCCACCAGCCCACGATGCCGTCGGGCAGCACGGTGACCACCAGGAGGAAGAGGGCCCCCTGGATGAACAACCAGGTTTCCGGGAGGGCCTCGCTGATCAGGCTCTTGGCGTAATTGATCAGCACTGCACCAAAAATGGCCCCGAGCAGGGTTCCCCGACCCCCCACAGCCACCCAGATCACCATCTCAATGGAGAAGGCCACCGACATGAACTGGGGCGAGATGATGCCCGACTGCACGGTGTAGAGGGCGCCGCTGATGCCTGCCAAAGCCCCGGCCACCGTGAACACAAGGGTTTTGTAGGCGGTGGGGTTGTAGCCCGTGAAGCGCATACGCGGCTCGTCGTCGCGAATGGCGATCAGGGCATCACCGAAGCGGCCGGAGGTGAGCCAACGGCAGAGGAACCAGGCTCCGATCACCAGCAGAACGGTGATCCAGAAGAGCAGCCGTTGGCTGGAGTCGGATCCCACCAGCTGGCCAAGGAAGCGGGCCGTGTCGGTCTTCAGGCCGTTGGTGCCGTTGATCAGCTTCTGCTGGCCATTGAAGAAGTTGAAGAACACCAGCAGGGCCGCCTGGGTGAGGATCGAGAAATACACCCCCTTGATGCGGTTGCGGAACACCAGAAAGCCCAGCAAACCAGCCACCAGGGCTGGGACCACCCAGATGGCGAAAAAGGTGAAGAACGGGGAGGTGAAGGGTTGCCAGAAAGCAGGCAGTTCCTTCACGCCATAGAGGCCAAAAAACTCGGGCAACTGGCCCGGCTCCAGGGAACTCAGCTGCAGATGCATGCCCAGGGCATAGCCGCCCAGGGCGAAGAAGATCCCCTGACCCAGGCTCAACAGCCCCGTGTAGCCCCAGATCAGATCCACCCCCAGGGCCACGATTCCAAGGGAAAGGAATCGTCCCAGGAGGTTGAGCCGGAAGGGGGGCAGAACGAAAGGAAGAATCAAGGAGGCGGCCACAATCGCCACCCAGGGCCACCAACGCTTCAAACCGGACGCAACGGTCATGGCTCAGCCCTCCACCAGACGTCCCTTTTGGGGGAACAGGCCAGCGGGTCGGAACTGGAGGAACACCACGATCAGGATGAACACCATCACCTTCGCCATGGAGGTGGTGGCAAAGAAGGTGATCAGCTCATTGAGGGCTGCGGGCATCCCCGGCCACAGCATCAGCAGGGAGCCCGAGCCGATCACATAGCTCAGGATGCCGATGCCCAGGGCCGCCACGATGGTGCCCAGGAGTTTGCCCACCCCGCCGAGCACCACCACCATGAAGCAATCCACGATGTAGTTGCCGCCCAGGTTGGGACCCACCGAACCCAGCAGGGTGACGGCCACCCCGGCGACACCAGCCAAACCCGAGCCCACCAGGAAGGTGAGGGCATCCACTCTCTCGGTGGGGATGCCGAGGGCGCTGCTCATGGAACGGTTCTGGGTGACGGCACGGATGCGCAGGCCCCAGACGCTCTTCTGCAGAAACCAATTCACAGCCAGCAGGGCGATGGCCGTGAGGGCAATGATGAACAGCCGTCCCACGGGCATGGTGACGCCACCGAAATCGATGGACCCCCGCAGCCACTGGGGGGCGGTGACATCGATGTTGCGGGCGCTGAACCAGGGGAGCTTGAGGGGACGCACAGTGCCCAGGGCCTGGGCCAGGGCAATGCCCAGACCACCTGAGAGCACCCAGGTCAGAACGCGCAGGAGGGGTGCCTGGCGCTTCTGCCACCAGGCTGTTGGGGTGAGGCGGGGGATCAGCAGACCCAGTCCCACCGCCAGCAGCAGACCCAGAAAAAAAGCCGTGGACACAGAGCGGACAAACTGCTGGAGGATGAGGCTCACACCCCAGGTGGCCAGCAGGGTTTCCAGGGGACGCCCATAGAGCCTGCGGATCACCGTTCGCTCCAGGAGCAAACCCGCCAGGCCACTGACAAGAAAGGCCAGGGGAATGGCGATCAGGATGTAGATCGGGAAGAGGCTGGAGAGGGGTCCGTTCTTGAGAAGGTTCTGCACCACAAACGTGGTGTAGGCACCAAGCATCATCAACTCGCCATGGGCCATGTTGATGACGCCCATCAGACCGAAAACCACAGCCAGGCCCAGAGCCGCAATCATCAGCACGGAGCCGATGGCCAGGCCGTTGAAGAGGGTGTCGTAAAGAGCTGTCATGGACGTCCCCAAGGGGACAGGAAAAGGGAATTCTCAAAAACAAGGGGGGGACATCTGCCCCCCCCTTGCGCAGATCAAGCCTTCAGGAGGCCAGCCCGCAGATCACATCTTGAACTTGCCAGCGTCAGGACGCTTCTGGGTCCAATCGCAGGTGTAACCCTTGGTTTCCGGAACGAACTGGTTCCAGGCGATCGGCTTGAGGACGCCCTTGTTCTCGATGATCTTGAACATGCCGTCCTTCTGCACCTCACCGATCATCACCAGTTCAGTGGTGTGATGGTTGGGTTGCACTTCGATCGGGCCCTGGGGCGCATCGAAGGTGACACCGATCAGGGCTTCACGCACCTTGTTGTCGTCAACGCTGTTGGCCTTCTCTGCACCCTTGGCCCAGAGGTACACCATGTTGTAGGCGGACTCAGCGGGATCGTTGGTGACCCTGTTGGCGCCGTACTTGGCCTTGAAGTCTTCCGTGAACTTCTTGGAGGCAGGGGTGTCAAGGCTCTGGAAGAAGTTCCAGGCGGCATAAGTGCCCTCGAGGTACTCAGGACCGATGGCCGCTACTTCTTCCTCAGCGATCGAGAAGCTCATGATCGCGTAGCCGTTGGCGGGGGTGATGCCGGCGGCCTTCATCTGCTTGAAGAAAGCCACATTGCTGTCGCCGTTGAGGGTGTTGACGATCACGCCACCCTTGGGCAGGGCTTTTTTGATCTTGGCGATGATCGGAGCCACTTCGGTGTTACCGAGGGGGAGATAATCCTCACCCACAAGCTTGCCGCCCTCAGCCTTCAGCTGTTCCTTCATGATGGTGTTGGCGGTACGTGGATACACGTAATCCGAGCCAACCAGGAAGAAATCCTTGCCCTTGTTCTTCAACAACCAGGATACGGCTGGCTCAGCCTGCTGGTTGGGGGTTGCACCCGTATAGAAGATGTTCTTCGAGCACTCCTGACCCTCGTACTGGATCGGATAGAAGAGGAAGTGATCCTTGGCCTCGAAGACAGGAAGCATGGCCTTGCGGCTGGCGGAAGTCCAGCCACCGAACACCACAGCCACCTGATCCTGATCGATCAGTTTCTTGGCCTTCTCAGCAAAGGTGGGCCAATCAGAAGCACCATCTTCCTCGATTGGAACGATCTTGAGCTTCTTGCCGTCGACCGCCACACCGCCGGCCTTATTGATTTCATCAATGGCCATCAGCTCAGCTTCGGCCACGGTGTTTTCCGAAATGGCCATGGTGCCGGAACGGGAATGAAGAATCCCAACCTTCACCTCGCCATCAAATTTTTCACCGCCGGCTTCACCCGTGGTGGCGGTATTTTCTCCGCCGCCACCGCAGGCCGCGAGAGT
>JBIIHR010000060.1:0-6288 GCA_044235655.1 Cyanobium sp.
GGCCAGGGAGGTGCTGGCCCACAGCCCGACGGCGATTCGCTGCTTGAAGGCGGCTTTCAACGCGGAGATGGATGGTCTGGCTGGAATTCAGGAGCTTGCCGGCCAGGCCACCCACCTTTTTTACCGCACGGCAGAAGGGCAGGAGGGCCGCGATGCCTTCCTCGAAAAAAGAGATCCGGATTTTTCCGCCTCCCCATGGTTGCCCTAGGGATTCCTGTGAAAATTCCTATGTTGGGGACACTTCACTTCCCTTCGCTTTCTCTAGAGCCGTGAATTGGGTCAACCCCCTCAGGCGCCATAGCCCTGGGATCCCACCACGCATGCTGGGGCCCACCCTTCTGTTCACGGCCTGCACCGTGGCCTGGGCTCCAGGCCTGCGGGCAGCTGAGCCCCCCCAGCTGCTCGACAACGGCCACCCAGAGCAGGAGTCCGGAGCCGCCGCCCTGCTGGAGGATGCTCCTTTCCAACTCGGATTAAAGGAGAACGGACTCCCCCAACCCGAAGCCCCGAAGACCAAGCAGGAACTCACTCCTTCGCCAACCAAGCCTTCTGGGGTCCAGGGCTCTCTCCCCCGGCTGTTGATCCTTGATCGGCGCCAACGCCTCCTGCGCGTGATGGATCACGGGAAGGAGGTGCGGCGCTACCCGGTGGCCGTGGGGATGCCGGGTTGGGAAACGCCGGTGGGGCAATTCACCGTGATGGAGAAAACGGCCAATCCCAAATGGGAACATCCCGCCAACGGGCAGGTCTTACCCCCAGGCCCCAACAATCCCCTGGGAAGCCGGTGGATCGGCTTCTACCGCGATTGCCGGGGCCGGAGCGGATTCAATGGCCAGGAACATCTGGTGGTGAAAGGGTGCGTCACGGCCGGATTCCATGGCACCCCGAACCGGGCCAGCGTGGGACAAGCCGTCTCCCACGGCTGTGTGCGCCTCTTCGATGAACACGCCAAGGAATTGTTTGAGCTCGTGAGTCTCGGCACTCCGGTGACCGTGTTGCCCTGAGCGCTGGCGGAAAGCAGCCCGGAAGTGTCCCCGTAGAGTTGCGCGGTCCTGCCTGTCTGAGATGCGCATCCTCTTTGCAGCGGCCGAATGTGCACCGATGATCAAGGTTGGCGGCATGGGGGATGTGGTGGGATCCCTGCCACCATCGCTGGCCCATCTAGGCCATGACGTGCGTGTGATCATGCCGGGCTACGGCAAATTGTGGAGCCGGCTGCAGATCCCCGAGGAACCCATCTGGCGCGGCCACACGATGGGCAATGACTTCGCCATCTTTCAAACCAAACACCCCAGCCATGGGCTCCCGATTTATCTGGTGGGACACCCTGTGTTTGATCCCGAGAGAATTTACGGGGGAGAAGATGAGGACTGGCGGTTCACTTTTTTTGCCAGCGCAGCCGCCGAGTTCGCCTGGAATGGAAGCTGGAAGCCCCAGGTGATGCATTGCCACGACTGGCACACGGGCATGATCCCGGTCTGGATGCACCAGGATCCGGAAATCAGCACCGTGTTCACCATTCACAACCTCAAGTATCAGGGCCCCTGGCGCTGGAAACTGGAGCGAATGACCTGGTGCCCCTGGTACATGCAGGGGGATCACACCATGGCCGCAGCCCTGCTCTATGCCGACCGGGTGAGTGCGGTCTCTCCGACCTACGCCATGGAGATTCGCACCCCTGAATACGGCGAACGCCTGGATGGCCTGCTGAACTTCATCAGCGGCAAGCTGCGCGGCATCGTCAACGGGATCGACACCGACGACTGGAATCCCGCCACCGACCAGACCCTCCCGGAGCGCTACACCGCCAAAGACCTTTCCGGAAAAGCCCACTGCAAGCGCATGCTCCAGGAGCGCTTCGGGCTCACCCAAAACCCCCGCACCTATCTGATGGGGGTGGTAAGCCGACTGGTGGATCAGAAGGGCATCGACCTGCTGCTGCAGGTGGCCGATCGGGTATTGGCCTACACCGACAGTCAGTTTGTGGTGCTGGGCACGGGGGATCGGGGGCTGGAATCGGGCCTCTGGCAAATGGCCGCACGCCATCCGGGCCGCTTTGCTGTCTTTCTCACGTACGACGATGCCCTCTCCCGGCTGATCTACGCCGGCAGCGATGCCTTTCTCATGCCCAGCCGCTTCGAGCCTTGCGGCATCAGCCAGATGCTCGCCATGCGTTATGGCTCCATCCCGGTGGTGCGTCGGGTGGGGGGACTGGTGGACACCGTGCCTCCCCACGATCCGATCGCCCACAGCGGCACGGGATATGGCTTCGACCGCTTCGAACCGGTGGACTTCTACACGGCCATCGTGCGTTCCTGGGAGGCCTACCGGCACCAGAACAGCTGGGAAGATCTGCAGCGCCGGGGCATGGACCAGGACTTCAGCTGGGACCGTTCCGCCAAGGAATACGACCTCATGTATCGCGATGTCGCCGGCGTGAAGGAACCGACACCGGATGCGGAGGAAGTGGAACGCTTCTCCCAGGGACAGGGGGCCGATCCCAGCCTGCGCGAAGGAGCCCAACAGGAGTTGGCCCCATCACGGGAGCTTGAGAGCCCCTCCCAGCGAGGACCTGCCGCACCCACCCGGCCCCGTAATCCCCTGAGCCAACTGTTGCGACGCAACGACGGCTGAAGCCCATGCCCCTTCCCGGCCCCTACGAGCCACCGTGGACACGGCTCGGGGAGGATCTGGTGGCCATCGGGGCCTGGCTCCTGCTCAAATTGCGGGAACTTGGGCGCCGCAATCGGGAGGGCAGCCTTCCCTTACCGGCCTTCTGGCCTCGCCGATGGGCCCAACTGTTCTGGCCGCTGGTGCTGGCGATCGTCCTTCTAGCCCTGGTGGCGGAGCTGGCAGTGGTGCGGCCCCGGGTCCCCCTCAGCAGGCCCCCATCCGGCCAGGAGGCGGCAGAGGACACGACAGCCAGGAGCACCGCGATCCCCTCTCCCCCCCTGGAATCGATTCCCCCCCCCGAACCCCTGGCCAGTGCTGGAGGCCCCGAGGAGGCGGAGAGGCCGCAGCCAAGGCTGGAGGAGGCCAATGGGCCTAAGAGCAACGAAGACGGGGAGGAACCTGAGGAGGAGAGCGGAGAGGAGAAACGGCTCCGCGCCCAGCTGAACCCAGGAGATCAGGAGACCCTCCTGGTGGCGATCCGTCCGGATCCAACCAACGCCACCCTCGTCCTCCAACTCGGAGACGACTTCCGGACCCTGCCCCCAGCCAGCCGCCTGAGCCAGGCCGAACGCTGGCAGCTCCGGGCTGCGGAATGGGGCTACAGCCATCTGGAGTTGGTGGACAGAGAAGGCCTGCTGGTGGGGCGGGAGGCCCAGGTGGGGGAGGGCATGATCCTGTTCGAGGGAGCCGGTGCGGGAGGATCCCTCCCAGTCGATGGCGAGGTTGGGGGACGGGATGGGATGTTCAGAGATCGCTCTGGAGGAACTGGTGGAGCTCTGGGGTCCGCCCCTGATGCCCGATCCAGGCGCTGGGCTGGCCTCCTGGGGCGCCAGAGGGGAGGGACGGATCCACCAGCTCACGGGGGTGTGCACGGACAGCCGCCGGCTGCAGCGGGGTGATCTGTTCATTCCCTTGGTGGGGGAACGGTTTGATGGCCATGGCTTTCTGGAGCACGTGCTGATTCCCCCGGATGGCCAGCCGGCCGCTGCCGCCGCGGCGATCGGCCAGATCGACCGGGTGGATCGGACGACGGCCGCCGAGTTGGTGCGTCGCTCCGATCGACCCCTCTGGCTGGTGGACGACACTCTGGCGGCCTATCAGGACCTGGCCCGCTTCTGGCGCCGCCGCCTGGGCCTGCCCGTGGTGGCCGTGACGGGCTCCGCGGGCAAGACCACCACCCGGGAGCTGATCCGGGTGGCCCTGGCGCCCCTGGGCGCCGTGGTGGCCAGCAGCGGCAATGAAAACAACGATGTGGGCGCCCCCCTCACGCTCCTTCGGGCAGGGCTGGACACGGCGGCCGTGGTCGTGGAGATGGGGATGCGGGGTCCGGGGGAGATCGGTCGGCTGAGCCGCTGCGCCGAACCGGATGTGGCCGTGATCACCAACATCGGCACCGCCCACATCGGGCGCCTGGGAAGCCAGGAGGCGATCGCCTCGGCGAAATGCGAAATCACGGAGGCCCTCTCCCCGACAGGCGTTCTGGTGATCCCAGCAGCGGATCCCCTCCTGGAAGCCGCCCTCGCCCCCGGCTGGGAGGGCAGGGTGGTGCGGGTGGCCCTGGCCGATGAGCCCCTCGGACTTCCGGGGCAGGAGGAGGCCTCCTGGATAGGGCGCATCCTGGAGGGCGGAAATGCAATGGAGCTGATGCGATGGGGGAATGGCCCCGGGTGCGAGGAAGGGGTCCTTCGGATGCAGCTGCCTTTGGCAGGGCGGCACAACGCCCGCAATCTGTTGCTGGCCCTTGCCGTGGCTTCTGAACTGGGGGTTCCCCCGGAGGCACTCACCGCCATGGCGGTGGAGGTGCCGGGAGGCCGCAACCGGCGGCTCCTGATCGGGGGCGTGAACGTGCTGGACGAGACCTACAACGCCTCCCCAGAGGCCGTGATGGCAGCCCTCCAACTCCTGGCCGAGAGCCCCGGAGGCAAACGCTATGCCGTGCTCGGCACCATGCTCGAGCTGGGGGACCGGAGTCTGGAGCTGCATGGGCAGGTGGCCAGGCGTGCCCGGGAGCTTGAGCTGGATGGGTTGGTGGTAGTGGATGGGGGGGCTGAGGGTGACGCCATGGTGGAAGCCGCCGAGGGGCTGCCCCTCCTGGTGCGGGTGGGCCATCCCCAGGAGGCCGCTGAACCCCTCTTGCGCTGGCTGGCGGGAGGGGATGTGCTGCTGCTCAAGGGGAGCCGGGGGGTAGCCCTGGAAACCCTGCTGCCCCTGCTCAAGGCAACCCTGGAGCCTGGCTGACAACAAGGGCTGAATCGGAAGGGGCCCCAGCCAGCAGCCCGATCCGTTCCTAAGAATGAACTGGAGAGGTTCAGACGGAGGACAGCCATTGGAGGCCAGTGCTGGGTCCCCCTATCGCCGCTGGCGTCGGCCCGTGGTGACGGCGGTGCTGATGGCGGTGGGTGAGAGTTTGAGCCGGTCACAGGTGATGCCGCTGGGCCTCAGCGTGGAGGCGATGCATCGCTGGCGGGAAAGGGTGGTGCTGAACAAATCCCTCGGCCGGCAAAGCCTGATGCGGGTGGCCTTTGCCTCCGACCTGCACGCCGGTCGGATGACCCCGGCGGGCACCATCTTCTCCGCCTGTGAAGCCCTGATGGAGTCCAGGCCGGATCTGGTTCTTCTGGGGGGGGATTATGTCTGTTCCAGCAGCGAGGAACTGGACGCCATCCTCCCCGCCCTGGCGCGCCTGAGGGCACCCTGTGGGGTGTTTGCAGTGCTGGGCAACCACGACCATGGAGCCGATGCCGCAATGATCTCCAGCCGTTTGGAGAGCTGCGGAATCAGGGTGTTGTGCAACAGGAGCGTGCGCCTGGCCGAGCCGTTTGACAACGTGCTCCTGGTGGGGCTGGATGACCATTTGGGGGGCCAACCCAGGGCCGCTGACGCCCACTGGGATGACAACTGCGCCACCCTGCTACTGATCCACCAGCCTTCAGGCCTGCTGGATGCGGGGGATCGGCCCTTCGATCTGGCCCTGGCCGGCCACACCCACGGGGGCCAGATCACCCTTCCCGGTGGAAGGGCACCGATGGCTGCCTCCGGCCCCCTGTCGCGCATGTATCGGGCGGGACGCTATAG
Organism: Cyanobium sp.; assembly: GCA_044235655.1. GTDB lineage: Bacteria > Cyanobacteriota > Cyanobacteriia > PCC-6307 > Cyanobiaceae > Cyanobium. The sequence continues at coordinate 5,749 of JBIIHR010000060.1, forward strand.
CCTCTCCCAGGAGCGGGTGCTGTGCGTAAGCGTGGGGGTAGGGCAGAGCCTGCTGCCGTTCCGGCTGGGCCCACGCAGCGAAGTGCTGATCGTGGATCTCGTGGGCGCCCCCGCCTGAAGATCGAGGCTTCCCTCAGTGGGGGGGCTGCCAGTTCGACTTCACCACCTGCCGGGCCCGGCCCAGGGCCAGGGAGCCAGCGGGCACGTCCTCGGTGAGGGTGGAGCCGGCCGCCACGGTGACCCCTTCCCCCAAGGTGATGGGCGCGACCAGGACACTGTTGGCCCCGGTCTTGCTGCCGGCGCCGATGGAGGTGCGGTGCTTGCGCAGGCCGTCGTAGTTGGCGGTGATGGTGCCCGCACCAATGTTCACCCTGGCGCCCACATCCGCATCGCCCAGGTAGGTGAGGTGGTTGGCCTTCACGCCCTGGTGCAGGTGGCTGTTCTTCACCTCCACGAAGTTGCCGATGCGGCAATCGGCCTCCAGCACGGCGCCCCCACGCAGCTGGGCATAGGGGCCCACGGTGCAGCCGTTCGCCACCC
>JBIIHR010000061.1:0-6226 GCA_044235655.1 Cyanobium sp.
CTTTATCAAGCAAACGCTTGAGGTCCCATTCCTCAGGTGGAAGATCGGGATTCACATAGGCCTCAACAATGTCGTCGATGGTTCGCTCCCCATATCCCAAGACCTGCAATTTCAACTCCCTTCCCTCCAATACCCTACGCCTTTCCGCATAAACAGCTTTACGCTGGTTATTCATCACTTCATCGTATTCAAAAACATCTTTGCGCTGATCGTAGTAATAGGTTTCCACTTTCTTCTGGGCCCCTTCAAGAGAGCGAGTGAGCATGCCTGATTCGATGGGCATGTCTTCTTCGACTCGAAACGCATTCATCAGACCCGCCACCCGATCACCTCCGAAGATCCGCAACAGGTTGTCCTCTAGCGAGAGGAAAAAGCGCGTTGTTCCCGGATCACCCTGTCGACCCGATCGGCCACGGAGCTGGTTGTCAATCCGACGTGATTCATGGCGTTCCGTGCCGATCACATGGAGGCCACCCGCATCACGCACCTGGGCCTCTTCCTGCTTCACAACAAGGTCATACTCAGCCTTGATACGCCGAAGAATGTCGCGCATCTTCTGAATCAAGGGATCTGTGGTGGGAGCCTTCTCAGCCGCCAGGGCAATACGATCTTCCAGTTCCAGCAGGGTTAAAGACCGATCCCCCCATTGCTGAACCAGCTCTCTCGCCAGAGCGGACAGATCTCTCTCCGTATCGCCCGAAAGAGCGCAGGGGTACAGGGTTCCCAGGGCTCGGCCAGCCCGAGGCGGTGCAGAAGGGGATTCTGCCCCAAATCCCCCGCCCGCGTCTGTGGAGCGTTGATAGGGGATGGGTGCCCCGTGACCATCCTCTGGACGCACCAAAACGGGAAGGAGCACCTCCCTACATTTCAAACGGGCCATGTAATCGCTGTTGCCCCCAAGGATGATGTCCGTTCCTCGGCCGGCCATGTTGGTGGCGATGGTGACGGCTCCCGCCCTTCCTGCCTGAGCAATGATTTCAGCTTCCCGTTCCACATTTTCCGGCTTTGCATTCAGCAGGTTGTGGGGAATGGCCAGCTCAGCCAGCAAAGAGGAGAGCACCTCTGATTTCTCCACGCTTGTGGTGCCCACAAGCACAGGTCGGGCACGACCGTGGATTTCAGCTGTTTCATTGGCCACTGCACGCCATTTAGCCGGTTCGGTTTTATAGACCTGATCGGTCCAATCCACCCGGGAACTGATGCGATTAGTGGGTACTGTAGTGACTTCTAACTTGTAGGTTTTTTCAAATTCCAGCTCCTCAGTTTTTGCCGTTCCTGTCATGCCTGCCAGTCGGGGGTAGAGCAGAAAGAAGTTTTGATAAGTGATACTCGCTAATGTTTGCGTTTCTGGCTGAATTGGCAAGGCTTCTTTAGATTCAATCGCTTGATGAAGCCCATCACTCCACCTCCGGCCTGGCATCACACGCCCAGTAAACTCATCAACAATAACCACTTCTTGATTGCGAACGATATAATTAACGTCTTTTGAGAACAACTCCTTTGCCTTCAAGGCGTTGTTCACAAAATGAGCCCAGGGATCAGCTGAATCGTAAAGATCTTGAATCCCAAGAAGATTCGCCGCATGAGCATAGCCCTGGTCTGTAAGGGTGACATTACGACGCTTCTCATCAACCTCATAATCCCCTTCGGGGTCTATACCATCCTTACCCATCTCAGGAGATCGGATCAGACGAGCCGCCACATCCGAAGCCAGCCGATACTTCTCCTGGGGGCGCTCCACCTGGCCCGAAATGATCAAGGGAGTTCGCGCCTCATCAATCAAGATAGAGTCAACTTCGTCGATGACGCAATACTGGAAATCTCGCTGCACAATATCAGCCAAATCTGTAGCCATATTGTCACGAAGATAATCAAAACCTAGCTCAGAGTTTGTGGCATATGTGATATCACAAGCGTAGTTTTTCTTCCGATCAGATGGCAGCATCTCCTGCTGAATCAAACCCACACTCAAGCCGAGAAAACGATGGACCTGGCCCATCCATTCAGCATCCCGTCGAGCCAGGTAGTCATTCACTGTGACCACATGCACACCCTTGCCGGTGAGAGCGTTTAAGTAGGAAGGCAATGTTGCGACAAGGGTCTTACCTTCACCCGTTTTCATCTCCGCAATTTGTCCATCATGCAGCACCATTCCGCCAATGAGTTGAACATCAAAATGCCGCATACCCAGCACTCTTTTTCCAGCTTCCCGAACCACGGCGAAGGCCTGAGGGAGAAGTTCGTCTAAAAGTTGCTTCTTGCGGGCAGGTTGATCGACCTTGTCAAGTTTTTGCCGAAATTCGGCCGTTAGTCCTCGCAACTCATCATCGCTGAGGGGAGAAATTTCTTCCTCCAGAAGATTGATATCGGAAACGAGTGGTTGATAGCGCTTTAACTTGCGAGAATTTGGATCACCCAGCAGCAGCTTGAGCATGGATCACATCAGACTTATCTTAAATCCACCTTACCACTTCGAGAGACAGTTCAAGAGAGCCTTCAAGCGACAGTCATCGAGGCCTGAATCAAGCCACTCCTAGCTACACTTTGGCAAGGAGACATTGAGGGAAGCAACAAGGCAAATGGTTCCTCGAGGTCAGGCCGGTCCTGCGGTAGGCAGGGAAGAAGAATCACTGGGAAACCTGAACGGTCACGAAGCTTCGGTGCGTTACGTCGTCCATAGCCCTGGGGCCATGGCCTTGAGACTTGGCCTGGGTCCAGATCTCAGGCCTGTGCAAGCCATCCAACAGCTGCAACATCTGATGAATGGCAATGCCTTCTGGGCTCAGGATCGCCCCCTGCACCACTTACGACGCATGGTCAAGAACAGCGCAGTCTGCGTAACCGCATGGAGACACACGACCTTGGTGGGCTTTGGTCGTGCGACCAGTGATGGCATCTTCCGCGCAACCATCTGGGATCTTGTCGTGGATTCAGAGGTGGCGGGTCGAGGGGTGGGCCGATCTGTGGTGGGAAGGCTGATAGAAAGCTCGGCCCTAGCCCCCTGCGAACGGATCTACCTGATGACCACAAACAGTGCAGGATTTTACAAAAAGATGGGATTTCGGATCAATCAGTCTCAGGTGCTGATGATCAAGGAAAAAAGCGGATGAAGAGATTCGAACTCTCGACCCTCTCCTTGGCAAGGAGATGCTCTACCACTGAGCTACATCCGCATGGACGGCGCTCGACCAACGGGCCGATCACTTTCCCAGCATGCCCCATCGCCCGGGACTCCGTCAATCACCAGAGTTCCGAAAAAGGCGGCAGATCAACCCAGGGGCTGCTGGTGGGGCTCCGAACCTTTGGCTCCAGCCAAAAGACGGAGGGTTTTGATAAGAACCAAAACATCCAACAAAGGACCCGCATTCCTTATGTAATAGAGGTCGTAGCTGAGCTTAATCCTGCTGTCCTCAATTGAAGCCCCGTAAGGATAGCAAACCTGCGCCCATCCACTGAGGCCAGGCTTCACCCAATGACGAACAGAGTAATGGACAATGGCTTCTTGTAAAGAGGCTTCCAGTTCTGGTCTCTCGGGACGGGGACCGATCAGGCTCATTTCACCTTTGAGCACATTGATCAACTGGGGTAGCTCATCAATCCGTAAGCGTCGCAACCATTTGCCCACCATGGTCACCCGAGGATCGTTACGGGATGCCCATTGGATTCCTTGATTCTCAGCCCCGAGCCGCATGCTTCGAAGTTTGCAGATCTTGATGGGTTGGCCGTAAAGACCCGTACGAATCTGGGTGTAAAGCACCGGCCCTTTCTCTTCCAGACGAATCAGGAGACAGGCAAGAAGCACCAGTGGCAACGTCAGCACAAGCAAGGAACTGGCAACCACCACATCCCCGAGCCGTTTCACGCGCCATCCCCACCGGCCCGGTTGCATTTCAAAACCCTCCGTGTGGAGAAGGGTGCGACTTGAAAATAACTCAGGAGGGACACACTGCAGATGTCGCTCCGCCCAGGCCAAAAGGGTACAGACGGAGGCGCCCCGCCCACGGCTGGCCAACAAACCCTGTAGGAGGCCATCATCAAGTTCAGCCGTTTCACTCACAGCAAGTCCATCAAAGTTGTCCATATGGAAGAGATGGTGCTGGGCCAAAATCCTGCTTGAGCAATAGTGAAGATCCAAAAGATCCAGCAGGCCAAGTCGATTGATTTCCTTACGCAACACCTTGATTTCCTTCGCACTTCCCACAATCAACCAGCGATTTTTTCGTGCGGGGGATCGGGTGGCCATCCACTGAGCCGCAGCTGAAAGAAGGGTTGTTCCTCCCAGAACGGGCAACAGAAAACCACGAAAGGTTCGGGGATCTCCCACCTGAAACCCCCAGTTCAAAAGCACCACAACCACGGCCAGAACAAACAGGCCAACGGCAGGAGCTCTCAGCAGCCGCCAGATCCTGAAATGCGAGAAATCCTGCTTGGAATAGCGGCCTAAGAGATAGGAAACCCCAACCCACAGGGTCAGCAAGGCCAAGGGGGATTTGGTGACGCCCGGCCAGTAGCCCAGACGCAGAAAGAAAATCAGGTTGTAAAAGCCGATCAGGAGGATGGCATCCCACCCCGCGAGAAAGGCCAGCACACGGCGCTGACGCATCCAGGGGGCTCGCCACCACATGGCCCTATCCGGGCAGGGTGGCCATCAAACTTCCCATTTCCAGCGCCTGCAGGGCATAACTCCACCCCAGATTGCTCTTGATGCCAGCCCGCTCCAAGGCCTGTTGGAGAGTATCGGTCGTGAGGACTCCAAAAATGACCGGGATACCCGTGGTCCTGGAGACGGCGGCGACACCCTTGCTGACTTCTGCAACCACCACATCAAAGTGGGGGGTATCTCCCCGGATGACGGCCCCCAGGGTGATCACCACCTGATAGCTCCCGCTGGCCGCCATTTTCTGGGCCACCAGGGGAATTTCAAAACTCCCAGGAACCCAGGCCACATCCAGCTGAGAGCTTTGGGGGGATGTATCGATGCCATGTCGGGCCAGGCAATCCAGGCAGCCGCTGAGGAGCTTGCCCGTGATCAGGTCATTGAAGCGAGCGACCACCAGGGCGATGCGCAGGCCAGAGACGGTGGTGAACGTTCCCTCGTAGATGGTCAATGCTCAGACCACGAAATAGCTCATGCCCCAGTTCAACAGCACCAGCCCGACCCAGGCCAGCCCCCCAATGAGGATCAATCTGTTGGAACGGCCCACGTCTTCACTGCTGGCATAGAGCACCGGCACTGCCACGATCAACGCAAAAGAGAGCACCACAAGGGCAAAAACGGAGAGCGTGTTGATGATCTGCATGGGGTGAAAGGCGCGCCGGCCGATTCAGGCACTGGCCGGATTCTCACACGAAGGCCCCGCGAAAAGGGAACCCGATGCTCCCTTCCTTCACAAGTTGTCGGAGGACCCCATCCTCCCGGAATCTGGTCATGATGGCGAGCCACCCCTGAAGCCACTACCGCTGGGGTCCGTTAACATAAGAAACCACTATCCTCAGTGTCATGGGCGGAGCCAGCACGCAGCAACTCCTCCTGGTGTCTGCGGCTGATCTCCAGAATGAGGCCCCTTCCGGGTGCGCGGCCGCTCCCCTGCCCGAGTCCCTGGAGGATGGGGTCCTCCAAGCCGATGGGGCGGCCCGCCCCCGGCAACGGCGGGCGATCACCATGGCCGCAGCCCCCAGCGATGACGGGACGGGAAGCGAGGGCCAAGGCGGCTCGCCGGAACCCCACCCTCTGGATGATCAACCCCGCTGGCATCACCACAGCCTGGTGGATCCCCAGGCCCTGACGCCGATGCTGCGGCATTACGTCGCCCTGAAATCAGCCCATCCGGACAGGCTGTTGCTCTATCGCCTGGGGGATTTCTTCGAATGCTTTTTTGAGGACGCGATCACGGTGTCGCGCCTGCTTGAGCTTTCCCTCACGGGCAAGGAGGGTGGAAAAGCCATCGGCCGTGTGCCGATGGCGGGCATCCCCCACCACGCAGCAGAACGCTATTGCTCCGAGCTGGTGCAACGGGGGCGATGCGTCGCCCTCTGCGATCAAGTGGAAACCACCCCCTCCAAAGGCACCCTGCTGCGACGGGAGATCACCCGGGTGCTCACCCCTGGCACCGTGCTGGAGGAGGGGATGCTGGCGGCGCGGCGCAACAACTGGCTGTGTGCCGTTTTCCCCCAGGGTGCCCGCTGGGGGCTGGCCGTGGCGGATGTAAGCACGGGGGAATTTCGC
>JBIIHR010000062.1:0-6192 GCA_044235655.1 Cyanobium sp.
CTTCCCCACGACTTGAACAGGCTCATGTTCCGGATCCAGGGCTTCCTGGGTTCCCCATTGTTCGAACAACACCGTCCTGTCGGCCTCTGAAGGGTCGTTTCCAAGAGTGTTTCGCGTCGCGATCCGTTCTTTGGCCACCTCCAGGGTGACCGGACAATCGAGAATCACAGCAGGAACCCTTAGGCGCTCCGCCAAGGTGAGGAAAGTATGGCGCTGACTCCGTTTCAGGAACGTGGCGTCCACCACGACGGTCAATCCGGCGTTCAGAATCTGTTCAGCCGCCTGGGGCAACAGGCACGCATACAGCTCCGTGGTGATGGCTGGGCTGTAGCGATCTCCAGTCCTGGGTGGGTGTAGCGCCGTTCCCCACAGCCCAAAGAGTCGCCGTCGCTCCACATCGGAGCGCAAATGCATCCAGCCCTGGCGCTCACAGAGTTGAAGGGCCAGATGACTTTTACCGCTTCCGGTTACCCCATGGGTGAGGATCAAGGCTCCAGCCCCTGAGCCTCCACGGCTGCCCTGGGCCTGGTGGATGTAGCTCCAGAGCTGATCTTCCAGCCTTGCCCGTTCCTGGGCGTTGCCTGGGCCGAGTTGTTCCATTCTCAGGGCGAGCACTTTGGCTCGCACCAGAGCCCGGTAGGTCAGATACCACGCCCAGAGATTGAGCCCGCCGTAGTCACCGCAGGTGATCAACCAACGGTTCAACACCCGCCCGGCCAGGACCGTTTCCCGCCGTTGCTGCAGATCCATGGCCAGAAAGGCCACATCACTGAGAACGTCGATCCAACGCAGGGAGGGGTTGAACTCCAGACAGTCAAACCCGAGCACCTCTCCCTGATGGAGCACCAGGTTGTCCAGGTGCAGGTCGCCATGTCCCTCACGCACCCTTCCCTGGGCCAGGCGTTGGGTGAAACAGGCCTCGAGCCTCCCCCCTTCCGCAAGGGTCCAGTCCTGCAAGCTGGCCAGGGTGGACTCTTCCGGAACGATTCGACGCAGCACCTCCAGGTTGGCCAGTGCCGGCGTCTTCACGGCCTGTGCAGTGCCGAAGGGCCCCTCGGGCGCCGCGATTCCCGCATCGCCGTGGAAGCGGGCCAGGCGCTCGGCAAATCGCTCCAGTTGCTCACCCGTGACACGGGACGTGCCCAGGGCCCTGGACAGCAGACCCTCCTCCACAAACTGGTGCATGCGCACTGCCACCTCGATGACGGGGCCCGATCCCAACAAGCTGGCCTGCTCCACTGGCCCGTGGATCTCCACCAGATCGAGATAGATCTCGGGAGCCAGCCGTTTGTTGAGGCGGAGCTCCTCCTGGCAGAAATGGCGCCGTTGCTCGGGTCGACTGAAATCAACAAAGCCCAGGGCGACAGGCTTCTTGATCTTGTAGGCAAAGGGGCCGGTCAGTAGGACCCAGGAGATGTGTGTTTCCCTCAGGGTGATCGGGCCCGTTGGATGGGGGTAGGCCCGGGGGTGGAGCAGGGCTGCGATCAGGGGATCCATCCCGTACTTCACCCCGTAGATTCTTCAAACGCTACGTTCTCTGGGATTCAGCTCAGAGCCTGCTCAGATGGTGCCTCCCCCTGAGGGTCCGCGGCGGCCGCCCTGGTTGCAATGGCTGATCCTGCTCATCTTTCTTTGGACGTCCTGGCAGCTGGCCGGGTTGTGGGTCCAGCGGCTGCATGGATGATGGCCGTGGTTCGGGATTGCTTCGCGGCAATCGCGCCTGCAATGGCGCGCACAACCCGGGCCAGACCTCCCACCAGTAGAAGAAGGGCAAACAGGGCCAGGGCGGCAACGGTCAGCAAGGCGAGGATTTGAAGCAGTCCTGTGGCCAGAAGGGATAGTCCGCGAATCAGGTTGGCCACTGCCTGGCTCACCAGGAGCAGGGTGTTGAAGCGCTCAGCGAACGCTGTCAAGATTGACAGAGTCAAGGTGCCCCCGGCTACGCACAACAATCCCATCCCCAGATGTTTCCACCTCGAGGGCTGACGACGTCGTTTCTTCCTGGAACGTGGCTTGGGTTGCTGGTCGGACTGCGGGACTCCCGGTGTAGGCAAGTGCAACGGGCGAATCCTGGGTGGGGGGAATGGACTCATGGATCCGCGGGTCATGACCGGGCAAGCAGCGGTTGGGAAATGGCGTTGGAGGGGTCAGAGATCCAGCGGGTATCCAGCACCCCGCATCCATCGCTCAAATTCCAGCAGCACCAGCTCATTCGGACATTCAATCAGGGACAGGTCGTTGACCGTGCAGTCGCCGTGGCCTCCGTGGTGCAGGGTGAGATGGAAGTTGTCACCGCTGAGGCCACAGACTTCCGGATCGCTGCGGACCACCACATCCAGGGCCGAACCGAGCCGGGCCACTCTCCGTCTGAGTTCGGGCCAGGTCATCGCCATGGTGGGTAGAACCTGGTGGAAGGGCACCCTACCAGCCGTGCCATGGGGCGAGTTCCCAGAAACCGCCGGGAGTCACCACACCGCGAACGAGTAAGAGGGTGCCTGATGGGGTGGATGGCACCTCCCCTTGGGGCAACCCGAGGCTGCTCCGCTGCGCACCGTTACTTCCCTCAACCGGGCTGGCGGCCACCACTTCTCCTTCGGGGTTAACGGCCAGCTTCCAGGTTTGGGGGGATGGGCCGGCTCCCGTGGAGGGCGTGCGTGAGATGAGCCAGGTCCGCAGCCGTTTCAATCGCTCTTCGGGGCGAACCTGAGAAGTGAGCGCAAGGGCCGCTGCTGACTCAGCCTTGGGAGGGGCGGGGAGCTTGGTTGCAGGAAGGGGGGGATTGGACGCAGGGGGAGGCTCCGGAGCCTTGAGACTGGTTTTGGGGGTTGCTGCGGGGCCACCTGAGGGCCGTGGCGTTGGCAACAGGGTGCTGGCGCCAGTGGCCAGGGCCAGGGCGGCCAGTCCGCCCACGGGCGCACTCAGGCGGCGGCGCAGGGGAACACGGTCGCGCAGCTCTCTTGCCGGGAGGGGCAGAGACGCTGGCACTGGCAGGGGAAGCTGAATCCTGGGATCCAGACGGCACTGGTCGAGCACTCGGACCAGATCTGCCAGTTCCGCATCATCGAGATGGACCTCCAGGGGAGGAGTGTCGGGCTGGCTGCTGCGCAACTGCATCTGGTGCCCTCCAGTAGGAAGGGGACCAATGCTCACGGGGTCGTTTTCTGCTCCCATGGCCCTTGGCACGCCGCTGAGGAGGTGCCTGGCGTAGGGGATGACGGTGGTCATCAGGGCCTGCAGATGTTCCCGTCGCCCTTCAAGCTGGGGATGGCCCACCCAATCAAGACACCAGCCGGTGATGATCCCCAGGGCCTCTTCCCCCTGTCCAGAGGACACATCGGGGAAGCCTTCGACCCGCAATCGGCAGGCATGGGCCCCGAAGCTATGGGGCTGGTACGTCAACGTCTGCTTCATAGCCGCACTGGCGATCGATGCACTCTGCCCGAAGGCCCTAGGGATTGGGGTCCATCAAGCTGGCCCTCAGCCGATCCACCCCTCCAGGGCCGGCGGCGAGAGCCAGGGATTGGATGAGGTTTCGGCGATGTTCCGCACCAGCCTGGGGGTCCATCAGACTCTGAACACTGCTGCGGCGGGTGTTCATGCGCTCGTTGAGCAACTCCCGCAGCCGCTCTTCGAATAGTTGCCAATGCTGGCGGTTGAGCTCCGCGGGCTCTCGGCTGGAAAGCAGGCCACGCACCATCGGGTAGACCCGATCTGCCATGGCGCAAAGCATCTGGATCAGGGCTTCCGTTTCAGCCCCTTCCGGGGTGCCGCGCCGGCAGGCTCGCCTCAGGGGGTTGTGGGAACGGAGCTTCCAAAGGGCAACCCGGTTGGGAAAGAGAGATGAAAAACCCAGTTGGTGGCCCATCCATAGCAGGGTTTCTCCCCCGTTCAGATCCAGGGCCTCCACGCAGAGGAGCAGAAGATCGAGCCTTTCCAGGCCTTGCCGGGGGAGGGGTTGGCGGGTGGCCTCCGGCAGGTCGCCGTGGGGAGCTGGAGCCAGCGGCTTGGCCAGCGCTGGGGCAGAAATGTTGACCATGGCTGCGATGATGCCAGCGATTGAGCCCTTTCGTCACCCTTTCGTCGTTGCATGGATGCTTCTGATCCTTCTCTCGATCTTCGCCAGTGGGTGCGGGAGATTCCAGATTTTCCCAAACCAGGCATCCTCTTTCGCGATCTCACGCCCCTGATGCGGGATCCCAGGGGGTGGCAGGAGACCGTCCACCGTCTCGGGCTCCAGTGCGATCGACTCCAACCCGACCTGATCGTGGGAATTGAATCGAGGGGCTTCATCGTGGGAACGGCCCTGGCCACGGCGTTACGCCTTCCCTTCGCACCCGTGCGTAAGCCGGGCAAGTTGCCCGGTGAGGTGCACGGCATTGATTACACCCTGGAATACGGCACGGATCGGCTGGAGATCCATGCCGATGGCTTTGAAGGCGCCCCGAAGGTATTGGTGGTCGATGATCTTCTGGCCACCGGTGGCACTGCAGCAGCCTGCGGCCAACTGGTGCAGATGGCCGGAGGTCGGCTGGCGGGGTTCAGCTTCGTGGTGGAGCTGAGTGGCCTCAATGGACGGAGCAAGTTGCCCGCTGACGTGCCGGCCGAATCCCTGATTGTGTATTGATGGCCCCCATTGGGTTGATCAATGGGTGTCTTGCCAGGTGAGCACCCGATCGAGCTGTTCCATGGTGATCAGCCCATATCGCCAGAGCACCGCCGGAAGAGGGGCCTGCTCGAGGGCTGACTGCCGCAGGCCCAGCTCTACAGCACCCTCGCTCAGGCCGATCTGATGGCGCAGGAAGGCCAACAGTTCGGCTGAGGGGGGGGGCTGGCGGCAGTTGCTGATCACCATGTGGTCACGTTGGCGCCGGCCGGAACACTTGGCAAGGACCGTTGCTCATGGCGGACAGCAGTCCTCTCCGCAGCAGGGGAATCCGATCCACCTGGCGGAGCACCAGCCCGCGGATCGGCACAAGCAGGGGATGGCGGTTGGAGAAGAGACGCACCAGGCTGTCGGTGATCAGGAGGGTGAGGCCCACATCGGCCCAACGCCGGCGCGCGTAGCTGGTGCCCAGGTGGGCCGGGGCCATTCGCCCTGCTTGGATGTTTTGGGCCAGGCGATGCAGGGTGGCCACATCCCGCCAGCAGAGGTTGAGTCCCTGGCCGCCCACCGGATGGCAGCGGTGCGCCGTTTCCCCGACAAGGATGGTGCGATCCCGATGCAGGTGGTGGGCCAGCAGTAAGCCCACGGGAAAGGCTCGCGGCGGTTCCTCCAGCCGTTCCACGTCCACCCCAGGCGGGAGGACTGGCGCCAGGGCATCGAGAAAGGACGCTGGAGAGAGGCTTTCCAGCTGGCGGCAGCGCCAGGCTGGAGCACTCCAGACCACCTGAAAACGATCCCCGCCCATGGGTAGGAGGGCAAAGGGGCCTTCAGGCCTGAGCCGCTCCCAGGCCCTGGTGGCTGGGGCCCCCCGCAGGCTCACCTGGACCGTGAGGCACTGCTGTTGGTAGGTGTGATGCCAAACCCCGATCCCCAGATGGTCACGGGTGGGGGACCGGGCTCCGTCGGCGGCGATGATCCAGTCCGCCTGGTCCTCGGCGGCTGCGGCCCTGGAATCAGCAGGCACCATGCCAAGGAGCAGTTGGAGCCCTGGACGGGCTTCCAGCTGCTGAAGCAACACCTCCATCAGGCGCGTGTGTTCCCCGATCCAGCCCACGGCCTGGCCGGGGGCTGGAGTCTCCCTGAGGTCCCGAGGCCCGAAGCGGCTGCTCTGGCGGGCGGCCAGATCCTCCAGATCCAGGTGATGAAAGGGCTGCAGGATGGGGGCGATGGGATCCCAGAGGTCGAGGCGCTGGAGCAGTCTCCGGGAGGAGTGGGTGAAGGCGTAGGCCCTGGAGCGCTCCAGGAGCTGGGTGCGGCTGGAGGGATCCACCAGAGTCACACGCCAGCCTGCATGGTGGAGGGCCAGGGCGGCCAGGGCTCCCGTGGGTCCGGCCCCTCGCACCAGGGCGACACAGGATCGGGGCGCCTGGGATTGGGAGGGGGAAGGCTTCACCGGAGGAGAGGCGGGTGGGCAAAGAAAAAACCGCAGCACATTGTGCTGCGGTTGAACGGATGGCGGTGGATTTCTACTTGAAATCCGACGGCTCAACCGATGCCGAGGAGGCCGCGGGTGAAGGCTTCGCCGCCCA
>JBIIHR010000063.1:0-6189 GCA_044235655.1 Cyanobium sp.
GCCATCGGCGCCCCGCAGCACCTTGCTGGCGCTTGACGCCCCCGACCCCATGGCCAACCGATCACCTCCCGAATCGGTCCAGCGCATTTCCGCCGGAATCGTGAGCCGTGTGGGTTCGGATAGGGCATTGGCCAGCGACCAGCCTTCCTTGGTGAGGCGCCGTTTCACCAGATAGAGGCCAAGAAACGTTCCCAGGGCCACGAACAGCGTGATTCCATACACGAGCGGCACGACCATGGTGCGGCAGGCGTCGGTGTTCACTCCAGGGGTGTTCACTCCTATGGCGCCAAGGGTTTGGCCCAGCGCTGCCGGCCCGCTGAGGCCCATCAGGGCAAGGGGCAGCAATGGCCAGCGTCGGAAAGGGAAACCCATGGGTGAGTGGGAAGGTATTCCCAGGGTGCCCATCTTCAGCGGTAATGAACAGGGAACGATGTCGTTCTCGACATTCCCAAGGGGATTCCCTCCTTGGCATCAGGGAGCAGGCCGCGGCTGGAGCTCCTTTGCCTCCTGGCCGTTGCCGGGCTCTGGTTCGCCATCTCCCTTGAGGAGGTGGCTCCAGGTTTGCTCGGCCAGGGAGCCATCAAGCTCCATGCGGGGATCCCCCATGGACAACCGCTTCGTGTCGATGGCCGTGATCAGCTGGGCCACGGCCTGGGGTGTGGAGAGGAGTTTGGAGGGAATGGAGGATCTTCTGATCCCCTCTTCAATCTGCCGATTGGCCAGGCTGCTGTTGAAGCGCTGCAGCAGAGCGTATTGACCACGGTAAATCTGTTGGGCTCGGGCCCCGTTTTGCGACAGCTGGCCCAGTTGCAGAAAGTTCACCGACACCCCCAGGATGACCCCAGCGGTGAACATCACCGTGCGGATGCCACGGCTGATGTTCTGGAGGCCCTCGGGGGCCAGCAGCACCAAGCAAATGATCATCAGCGTGGCGCTGCTGGTGGCCAGGGTGAGAAGGGCCAACTCCTGGCTGTAATAGAAGATATTCAGCTCGCAAGTGCTGTCGATCTCCCTTACCAGACTATTCAGTTGCTCCTTCATGCGGAGGCGTTGCCCCTCCGAGGCTGCCGGCAATTCGCGGATCAGCTGCAAGCCAAGCTCGTGCTGCGTGAGCAACTGGTTCTCCCGGACAAACTCGCCCCCCTGATGGGCCAGAACTGGTGTGAGGGGCAGCCTCAGGCAGAATTCACCCCGGCTGGTCATGCGGTTGCTAACGAGCCAGGTCCCGAAATACACCGTCAGACCTGCCATCAGAAGCGCAATAGCGAGCAGGGCCTCCCCCCAGTGCGTCAGACGCCTATTGGGGACAGACTCGGTGAGGGACGGCCACACAAAGGGAGCACGGGTGAGGTCTCCCTGAGGCGGCAGGGGGGAAGAACGCTGGAGACGGTGAATACGATGGCCATTGCCGGAGGCGGGATTCCCAGCTGTATCGCCTGCTGAATTCAGGGGCTGACCAGGTGCAATTCTGCTGAGGAAGTGGAAGGGGCCACTCATCAGCAGAAGATGACTGGAAAAGAATATGTAGAGACGGTAACGGCCCGTTTGAGCCCCAGCAAGGGCCATCGCCACTTCAGAGCGGCCGCACACCCTCCGCCAGGCCAGAGGCCTCCAGCCAGCGGGTGATGGGTTCAGGAAGGGGGCAGCGCCTGCGATCCACTGGGCTGATGGCCCGATGGCGGGTGCGGCCGCGGGCCACCCCTTCCCCCGAACTGGTGAACGTGTAGTGCACGTCGAAGCAGCCGGGATCCACCAGCTCCGGGCGAAGGGCAATGGCCAGGGGGTCGCCAACACAAAGGGGGCGGAGAAAATCGGCACTGCAGTGCACGATCGGCAGGGCCGGCGCCCCCATCTCCAGGGAGGGGCCAGGGAAGATCTGGGCCGGGGGAAGGCCAAAACGCTCGAGGCTTTCTTCGTAGGCCTCGTGGCACCAACGCAGCAGGTGGTGGAAGTGCATCACACCGGCGGCATCGGTTTCGCCAAACCGCACGGTGCGGCAGAGGAGCAACCAGCTGGAGGGATCCATGGGCAGGGGCTCAATGCGGCTTGAGGGGCCGATGCTGACAGGCTGCGCTAGATCAGCCGAAGGGCCAGCCGACCGGCCCAGTAGCCCAGGAGTGCCAACATCAGGGTGGCCACCAGAGCGGGATGGTGGCGCGGCAATGGCCAGGCCCAGAGCCGGCGCGGCAGCACGCGCCGCTGGCGGATCGCCAGCAGCGACCAGGCCACCAGCCCAATGGCCACAAGCGGACCGAAGGCATGGGCCTGCAGGGACCCCACCCAATCACCCTGCAGGGCCAGGCTGGTGGCGCGGGTGAGGAAGCAGGTGGGACAGGGGATGCCGGTGAGGGCCCGCAGAGGACAGGACCAGCCCGGAAGAAAGGCGTGCTGGCCCTTCCACCACAGGTAGCTCGTCAGAGCTGCAGGGAACAGGAACCCGGTCTGCTGGATGCGACGCAGAAAGCGGTTCAGTGCTGGGGCCGGATCAGCGATCCACCGAACCCATGATCACGTCAATCGAACCCAGGATGGCCATGATGTCGGCCACCTTGTTTCCCTTGAGGATGTGGGGAAGGATCTGAAGGTTGTTGAGATCGGCGGCCCGGATCTTGAAGCGCCAGGGGGTGACGTCGTCATTCCCTTGGATGAACACGCCGATCTCCCCCTTGCCGGATTCCAGGCGGGTGTAGAGCTCGCCGGAGGGAATCTTGAAGGTGGGGGCCACTTTTTTGGCGATGTATTGATAATCGAAACCGTAGGCGTCGCTCTGCTTGCCTTCCGCCATCCGCTTGGCTTCCAGGTTTTCCGTGGGGCCTCCGGGAATCATCTGGATCGCCTGCTTGAGGATCTTCAGGGATTGGCGCATCTCCTGCAGGCGCACCCTGTAGCGGGCGTAGCAATCGCCCTCCTTTTCCCAGGCGATCGACCAATCGAAATCGTCGTAGCACTCGTAGTGATCCACCTTGCGCAGATCCCAGGGCACGCCTGAGGCGCGGAGCATGGGGCCCGACAGGCTCCAGTTGATGGCCTGGTCCCGGCTGATGGTGCCGAGGCCTTCGATGCGGCGGCGGAAGATGGGGTTGTTGGTGATCAGCTTTTCGTATTCATCGATCTTGGGGCCGAACCAGTCGCAGAAATCGGCACATTTCTCCAGCCAGCCATAGGGCAGATCCACAGCCACCCCACCGATGCGGAAGTAGTTGTTGTTGATCAGGCGTTGGCCGGTGGCCGCTTCCCAGAGGTCGTAGATCATCTCCCGCTCCCGGAAGATATAGAAGAAGGGTGTCTGGGCACCCACATCCGCCAGGAAGGGGCCAAGCCAGAGCAGGTGGTTAGCGATGCGGTTGAGCTCCAGCATCAACACCCGGATGTAGCTGGCCCGCTTGGGCACCTGGATATTGGCCAGCCTCTCGGGGGCATTCACCACGATCGCCTCATAGAACATGCCCGCCGCATAGTCCATGCGGCTCACGTAGGGCACGTACATCACGCTGGTGCGGTTTTCAGCGATTTTCTCCATGCCGCGATGGAGATAGCCGATCACCGGCTCGCAATCCACCACATCTTCCCCATCGAGCGTGACCACCAGCCGCAACACCCCGTGCATCGAGGGGTGGTGGGGGCCGAAATTCACCACCATCGGCTCGGTGCGTGTTTCCAGCTGGGTCATGGGGGATGGGCCGGTGCCGAGTTGGGGGGATTCTATGGAGGACCTGGCTCAGTCGGGCAGGGCTGCTGCCAGGTCTGAGTCGGCGAAGTCGGGGCCCTTGAACAGCAGGGGCGCCTCCAGGCTTCTGGCCAGGCCATAGCTGAAACTGCTGGATATTCAGAGGTGCTCAGCCACGGGCGATGGCCAGGGCGGCCAGGTAGGCGTCGGTGGATCTTCTCAGGGGCCACATCATGTTGGTCATCGATGGGCATGCTGCATAGAGCGATGGATGCGTCCATGGAGCGTCTTGGCAAGGCTGAATGAACATGCTCAGCCCCGCCCCTTTTTCCCACCAGAGCGTGCTTGCGGCTGAGGTGGTGGAGGCCTTTGCGGCCTTGCCACCGGCGCCGGATGGGGGCCCGCCGCGGCTGATCGACTGCACCCTGGGCGGCGGCGGCCACAGCGCCCTGCTGCTGGAGGCCCACCCCACCCTGGAGGTGATCGGCCTGGATCAAGACCCCCAGGCCCGGGCCGCCGCCGCTGAGCGGTTGGCGCTCTGGGGGGAGCGGCTGCGGATCGTGGCCACCAACTTCGCCGGCTTCAGGCCGGAGCTGCCGGTGCAGGGGGTGCTAGCGGATCTGGGGGTGAGCAGCCCCCAGCTGGATGGGGGTGAGCGGGGCTTCAGTTTTCGGGTGGAGGGGCCGATCGACATGCGCATGAATCCCGAGGATGGAAAGAGCGCCGGGGAGCTCCTCGATCGGCTGGAGGAGGGGGAGTTGGCGGATCTGCTCTACGGGCTTGGCGAAGAGCGCCTCTCCCGCCGCATTGCCCGGCGCCTGGTAGCGGAGCGGGCCAACCGCCCCTGGCAGGAGCGCACCACCGCCGAATTGGCCTACGCCATCGCCGGCTGCTACCCCCCCAAGGCTCGCCACGGCCGGATCCATCCCGCCACCCGCAGCTTCCAGGCCCTGCGCATCGCCGTGAACGATGAGCTGGGCGCCCTGGAGCGGCTCCTTGAGCAGGCCCCGGATTGGCTGGTTCCAGGCGGCCTGCTGGCGATCATCAGCTTCCATTCCCTCGAGGATCGGCGGGTGAAGCAGGCCTTCCTGGAGGATCCCCGGCTCGAGCGGCTCACCAGAAAGCCCATCACCGCAGGAGAAGAGGAGGTGGAGGCCAATCCCCGCAGCCGCTCAGCGAAGCTGCGGCTGGCGCGGCGGGTGTAAGCCCGATTCCTCCGGATCCACCGGCAAGCCCCGCGCCCCCAGGGCCAGTCGGCGGGCAAGAAGCAGCAGGGGATAGAGCCTGCGAGCCCGCCCCCCATCGGCCATCAATGGCGCCAACACCTGCAGCAGCGCGGCGCTGGGTGTCATGCGGGCGCAGAGCCAGGTGATGGCCTCGGCCCCGTGCCACACCTGGTTGCCAGCAATCACCATGGCCCCATCCCGCAGGTGGTAGCCCCTCCGGGCCAGGGCCCGCCGTAGCTCCGTATCGGAGCGGCCATCCCGGATCACCAGGCCCGGGATACCGCTGCGGAGTTCGCTCAGCTCGGCGAAGTGGCGGCAAAACGGGCAACCGCCATCGAACACCAACTCCGGAGGGGGGCCTGGATCGATGCTCCCGCCCACCAGAGCTCGCTTCCCCGTCGCCTCCATGGATGGCCCCCTTTGCCCAGAAGCCCCAGCCTGGCGCAGCTGCCCAGAAGCTGCGGGGCTGGGCGAAGGGATCGATCTGTCGTGTCCGTGCCAGTCTCAAGCCCCACCGGCCCTGTGCCCCATGCCCAACCCTCCCGGGATCGCCGGCCATGAGCAAGCCACTCTGGGCCTGGTGCAGCAGGCCAGCCCCGTCTTCCTCCCCCACACCAACCTGAAGCTGGAGACGATCCAGTCGGCCTTTGCCTGTGCGCTGCACATGCACCAGCCCACCATTCCGGCGGGCCAAGAGGGCGCCCTGATCTCCCACCTGCAATACATGGAGGAGCACAGCGGCGAGGGCGACAACCACAACGCCCCCGCCTTCGCCGAGTGCTACCGCCGGATGGGAACGATCATCCCCCAGCTGATTGAGGAGGGCTGCAACCCACGGGTCATGCTGGATTACTCCGGCAACCTGCTCTGGGGATTCCAGCAGATGGGCCGGGACGACATCCTCGAGCCCCTCAAGCGGCTGGCCTGCGACCCCCGCTATCAGCCCCATGTGGAGTGGCTGGGCACCCTGTGGAGCCATGCCGTGGTGCCCTCCACCCCCATCCCCGACCTGAAACTGCAGATGCTGGCCTGGCAGCAGCATTTCGCGGAAATCTTCGGTCCGGAAGCCCTGCAACGGGTGAAGGGGTTTTCCCCGCCGGAGATGCACCTGCCCAACCACCCCGACACCCTTTATGAATATGTGAAGGCCCTCCGGGAATGCGGCTACCGCTGGTTACTGGTGCAGGAGCACAGCGTGGAGCAGACGGATGGCTCCCCCCTGCGCCAGGAGCAGAAGGTGATCCCCAACCAGCTGGTGGCGCGCAATTCCCAGGGGGAAACGGCCACGATCCTGGC
>JBIIHR010000064.1:0-6185 GCA_044235655.1 Cyanobium sp.
CGCCCCCCATCATTGGCTTGGCCTCAACGGCATGCCCAGGAGAGTGGCTGAATACGATCCCACCTTCACCACCCTCAACCAGCTGAGCAGTGTCGGAGCTCTTCTGATGGCCGTCAGCACGCTGCCGTTCCTGTTCAACGTGATCTGGAGCCTTCGGGCAGGCCCAAAGGCAGGGGATAACCCCTGGAATGCCCTCACCCCGGAATGGCTTACAAGCTCTCCCCCCCCCGTTGAAAACTGGATTGGAGAGGCCCCGCTGGTGGAACACCCCTACGGCTACGGCCATGCCCCTGGCGCCCTGACCTTGGAGCAAGCCACAGGCAAGGACCTCTGGACCGGGAACTGATCCCCCTCCCCTTATCACCACCCCCTTTCCCATGGACCGTCTGGCCACTGCTACACCCAGCGAAGCTTCTGCCCATCCACATGCGGAGGTGCTGGCCCACACTCCCACCGAAGGGCATGCCGATGTCAGGCTCTTTGGCCTGGCTACCTTCCTGGTGGCTGACGGCATGACCTTCGCCGGATTCTTCGCGGCCTATCTGACCTTCCGGGCAGTGAACCCCCTGCCCAGTGGATCCAACTACGAACTGGAGCTGGTCCTTCCCACGATCAACACCGCCCTGTTGATCATCAGCAGCTTCACCTTCCACAGGGCCGGTAAAGCCCTCCTGTCAGGTCAACCCAAACCCTGTCGTCTCTGGCTGCTCCTCACCGCAGGTTTGGGAATCGCCTTCCTTATCGGCCAGATGGTGGAGTACTTCCATCTCCCCTTTGGTCTGACGGACCATCTCTTCGCCAGCACGTTCTACGCCCTGACCGGCTTCCATGGTCTCCATGTGACCCTTGGAGTGATCTGCATCCTTGTGGTTCTCCTCCAGGTGGGGGAGAAGGGTCAGGTCTCCCCCACAAAGCCATTCGGCCTCGAAGCAGCAGAACTTTACTGGCACTTTGTGGATGGGATCTGGGTGGTGCTCTACGGACTCCTTTATCTCCTCTGATCACAACTGTTGGGTTTCGATTGGATGATTTCCTTGCGGAAAGCAGGCCCTACGGGCAAAATCAAGATATAGGTGCTCATTGACACGGATGGCTGCGAACAAAGGCTCAGCCAGCCCTGCGGGTTCAGCCAGGCCGACTGCATCAACCTCCCGCATCGCCAACAAGACGGACAAAGAGGGCCACGGGTCTTCTGACGGCCATGGGCTGACTGCGTCGGCCCCTTTGGAGGGCAAGGACTTGCTGGACAAGGCCCGTTCGCTGAGCAATCGTCCTGAAGACCAGATCGCCCGTGCCTGCGGATATGTGGGTCCCAGTGGCAGGGTGCTCAAAAAAAGTTTCTACAGAGCCCTTGTTGCTGCCAAGGGTTACACCCTTCCCTCCAGCAGCATGGCCACCAACCTCAGCCGAGGGCGCCATGCCGACTTCCGCACCAGGGTCCATGGGAATGGCAACCTCCTGATCGGACAGGCCTACACCAGGCGCATGGGATTGGAACCAGGCCAGGAGTTCCGCATTGAGCTGCATCGGGAAACGGGTTCGATCTGGCTTCTTCCCCTTGAGGCGGCAAAGAAATAAGCACCACCCTCTGGGTCACCAGCCTTGATCGGCCAGCCACTGGCTCGTGAGCACTGCAGGAGCTGGCTGGGCCTGGAGGCCACCTCCCGGGGACTGATCCGCGAGCAAACGCTCCAGATAACGGGCCACCAGATCTGCCTCCAGGTTGACCGCATCCCCCACGCGCCGGTTCTTCAAAGTGGTGTTCTGCCAGGTGTGGGGGATCACCGCCAACCAAAAGTGCTCACCCCGATCCTCACAGCCGGCCACCGTGAGACTGATCCCATCAACAGTGATGCTGGCCTTTTCGCAGATATATCGCCCGTAACTGGGATCTTGCCAGGCCACAGACAGGCGCCAGGAGGCCGGCAAGGGCTCAATGCCCAGAACGGTTCCCAGTCCATCGACATGGCCACTAACCAGGTGGCCGCCAAGACGATCGGTCAGGCGGAGCGCGGGCTCCACATTCACCAGAGCCCGAGCCTGGGCCCGTCTGCCGAGGGTGGTGCGGGAGAGGGTCTCTTCGCTGGCATCCGCCCGGAATCCCTCGCCAGAGCCATCCAGTTCCGCCACCGTGAGACAGACTCCATCAACAGCGATGCTGTCTCCAAGGGCCATCGGCCCCAACTCTCCCAATGCCCCCCGCAGCCACACTCCCTGGGAACAGGGTTCAAGACGGCCGATGGCCTGAATCAATCCGGTGAACATGCCTTGGGCGAAGGGGGGCTGCTAACTCGCCATAATCAAACAACGGCCAGGGCTGTTGCACAGCAAACACACCCAGGAGCAAACACACCATGGTGGAAATGCAGGTCGCTGGCATAGCCCTTGATGCCGCAAGCCGCAGCCCGATTGTGCTTCTGCGAGACCCTTCGGGCCGCCGCCAGGTACCCATCTGGATTGATCAGGCCCAGGCTCAGAACATTCTGGCTGGGATCAACCGGGAGCGGCCCCCCCGGCCCCTCAGCCACGATCTGATGGCCCAGATCCTCATCTTGGCAGGGCTGCGGTTGGATCGAGTGGTGGTTCATGCCATTGAGGACAACACCTTCAGGGCCGTTCTCAAACTGATCAATGAAGCGGGGGAGAGCACGGAACTGGACGCCCGGCCCAGCGATGCCATAGCCCTGGCCCTGCGCACCGACAGCAGCATCTGGATGCTGGAAGAGGTGGTTGCGGATGCCTCGATCTCGGTGGATGCGGAAGCCGATGCGGAAGACCAGGAAGATTTCCGCCGCTTTCTCGACCGGACCAGCCCAGCGGAATTGATCCGCCATCTTCACAAAGCCGCTCCCGAGGGCTCTCTCCCGGATGGAGAGGAAGGGGAGGAAACAACGGACGACTTCGACGGGAAGGGCTCGGAAGAGGGCCCGGGCGCACCGGATGATGGCGACTCCCCCTCCTGACGGACAGGGCACAGACCCCTCCAAAGCCATCCGGCGCCCCTTCGGAACGGGGCGGCCCGTTTCCCTGTTCACCCTGGGCACCATGCGGGCCCTCGAGAGCCCTGCAGCCATGCAGGCCGTATTGGCCAAGGCCGTGGCCATCGGCATCAATCACCTTGAAACGGCTCCCGCCTATGGACCAGCGGAGACCTATCTCGGAGCCGCCCTGGCCGCCCTCTCCAGGGACCAATCAGAACTGCGGGCCGATCTGGTGATCACCAGCAAGCTGCTGCCCACCTTCGAAGTCGCTGAGGCCTGGAGCCACCTGCAAGGAAGTCTTCAGCGGCTGGGCATCGACAGGCTGGATAACCTGGCCCTCCATGGCCTGAACACGGAAGAGCACCTGCATTGGGCCTTGAATGGACCAGGGGCTGACCTCTGTGCCCGTGCCCTTGGAGAAGGCCTCGTGGAGCAGGTGGGCTTCAGCAGCCATGGCTCCAACAGCCTCATTGCCAGGGCGTTGGAGAGCGGCCGGTTCCGGTTCTGCAGCCTGCACCTCCATCTCTTTGATCCCTCCCGCCTGCCCCTCGCCCAGCAAGCCCTGGAGGCGGGGCTGGGGGTGATGGCCATTTCTCCTGCAGACAAGGGGGGGCGGCTTCAGGATCCCCCTCCCCAACTCGTGGAGGACTGTGCCCCCTGGGCCCCGCTTGCGTTGGCCTACCGGTTTCTCCTCGCCCAGGGGGTCAGCACCCTCACCGTGGGCGCCGCCGTTCCTTCCGACCTGGAACTGGCCGCAGCCCTTGCCTGCGCCCACCAGCCCCTCAGCCAGGAGGAACAACAGGCTCTGGAACGCCTCCAAACCCAGCGCAAGGAGCGCCTGGGCCAGGAGTGGTGTGGCCAGTGCCAGGCCTGCCTCCCCTGCCCCCAGGAGGTGCCCATACCCTCCCTGCTGCGGCTGCGACAGCTGGCCATCGGGCATGGCATGGAGGCCTTTGCCCGGGAGCGCTACAGCCTCATCGGACAGGCAGGTCATTGGTGGGAGCAGGTGGATGCAAGGGCCTGTGAGCGCTGTGGCGCCTGCCTGCCCCGCTGTCCCCATCACTTACCCATCCCTGCGCTGCTGGAGGATGGCCACCGCCGGCTGGCGGCGCCGCCTCGACGGCGGCTCTGGGGCTAGGCCCGTTGGCAGGGCAGGGTGCTGTTCCAGAGGTCCTGAAGCCGGTTCCGCTCCTGGGGCTCCAGGGGGGGGAGATCCTGGCAGCGCTCCAGGACGGCAGCGGGAGGGAGCAGCAGCTTGGCCACGGCGGGGGGAAAGCCCTTCAGGGCCGCAGCCAACGCTGGGGTGGGAAGGGGCGGCACCCAACCTGCAGCCAGGAGCCTGGGGAGCAGGGGCGGTTGCAGGATCGCCTCCAACCACTCTGCGGGGGGGCTCGCCTCCCCTCCTGCCGGCCGCAGCAGCATGGACCAGGCCTGGGGTGAGCCCTGGTCCGGCAGCAACACGGCCAGTCGGGGGTCGCGACGGAGCAGGGGGACCACCTGCTGCCTGGGAAGAACGGCCGCCTGGGCGGGCCCACTGAGCAAGAGCTGGAGCCCATGGCGATCGTCCTGGGCAAGGGCCTGCCGCCGCAGCCGGCATAAGCGTTGCGGATCTTCCTGCACCAGCGCCATCACGACCCGCGGGCTGGAGGGCAGCACCACCTTGCCCGCCAGACTGGGATCCAGGAGGAGGTCCCAACCGCGAAGGGCCTGCTTCGCCAGATCCGGTCTGTCTCGCAAGACCAGAACCCAGGGGTTGCAACTCCATGGGAAGGCCACCGGTGCCTCTCCCCCCGCGCGGAAGAGACGGCTGGGGGCAGCGGTCCTGGCGTCGAGACGGCTGAGGAGGGAGGCATGGCCAAAGGGGGCCCAAGTGTTCCTTGGCAGATCGCTGGCCCAGCCATCCCCCAGTTGAACCAGGGCGGGACGTTCCGCCAGGGGGGCTTGGCTCGCCTCCTTCACCTGGGCAGGACCCTCAAGCCAGCTCACCCCCCACTCCCTTGGCAGCTGACGCAACCAGCGCTCGGGCAGATCTCCCCTGCGAGCCGCCAACCTCGGCCCCCGCCGGGCGCACCCCAGCAACGTGCCTTCCAGCAGAGCCAGGGATCCGAAGACCCCCATCCCCAGCAGGGATCGCCGTGTCAGTTGCCCCTCAGCCATGGGTGGACCGTAGACGCTGGCGGGACAGCGCTGGAGGAGCAGGAATGAGCTGGTGGCAAGCCGCACTGCAGGTGGCGGCCAGATCCTCCGGATCCCGACCGCCCATTTCCCAGAGCAAGGCCAGCCCCCCAGCCCCAACACCTTCCTTGACAAACCCCTCTTCATAGTCGGCCAAGGCCGGATGGCAGGAGGGGGAAAACCTCAGAGAACTAACGAAGGCCAGGGGCTGCACCTCCCACCGCTCTGCCAGCTGGTGAAGCAAACGCACAAGATCGCTGCTGGGTTCCTCGGCCACCCAACGGGTGGTGGCCAGGGCCGTTGCAGCCATGAGCCGGGGCCGCTGGCGGGGGGAAGCCATGGCCAGGGCCAGGGCGAGAACGGCCACCATCTGACTGCCCCCGGCCAGCATCACGGGCACATCGGCGAGGGCGGCCTCCAGGAGCAGGGCGGCCGCGAGGGGCTGCATGGGATCTCCTAGGGCTGCAGCCACGGCCAGGGGATCGTTCCCGGCGTCACTCCCCAATCCCAGCCCTGCCCTCAGGGCCCCTTGCTGCACCAGAGCCCGCTTCAACCCATGGGCAGGGCGCCTGAGGCTGCCGCTGACCAGGCCCTGGGCCTCCACACCCAGGCCACACAGCACGGCCTGGGCCGTGGTGGTCCCCCCGGGAACGCACTCAGCCAACAGGAGGGGAGCCTGGGGGGCACGGCTCGCCAGGTATCTCCCCCAACGTTTCCCCTGCTCCAGAAGGGCATCCACCCGCGCCGGGGCCATCGCCGCTCCCGTGCTCAGGCACCGGGCGGGTCCCACTCCAGCCGGCGGCGGCAGGCGCAGGTGGGGAATGGCCGGCGCCACGGCACAGCCCAGATCCACCACCAGGGGTCGGAGGGCCAGGGCTTCCACCACCACATGGCTGATCAAAGCAGGGGAGACCCCAGCAGGGAGGGGCGGCAGGGCGTGGGGCCGTAGCCCCCGGGGACCCTGCAACAGCAATTCCGCATCCGCAGCAGCTGTGGCTCGGCGCGACTCTGGGGTCGCTCCTGCGGCAG
>JBIIHR010000065.1:0-6160 GCA_044235655.1 Cyanobium sp.
CTGGGCTGAACCGTGCAAGGCAAGGCGAGCGGGCAGGGGTGGAGCGGTGAGGTGCTGGTGGTTGGCGCCGGCCCGGCGGCCCTTTCCATCGCCGCCGAGCTGGGCGCCCGGGGGATGGATGTGGCGGGGCTTGCCCCCCAGGATCCAGCCACCCCATGGACCAACACCTATGGCATCTGGGCGGAGGAAGTGGATGGCCTGGGGCTGAGCCACCTGCTCTCCCATCGCTGGAGCCACACCGTGAGCTACTTCGGCCCAGGCGGGCCAGCCACGGGGGGAAGGTCGAGCGATGACCGGATCCGCCATGGCCGCGACTATGGCCTGTTCGATAAGGCGGCCCTTCAGGAGCACTGGCTGGAGCGTTGCGCCCAGGCCGGAATCTGCTGGCACCGGGGCCAGGCCAGCGCCATCCACCACGAGGACACAGCCTCCATCGTCAGCACCTCCTCAGGCGAGAGGCTCCAGGCCTCCCTGGTGGTGGATGCCACAGGGCATGATCCGGTGTTCGTGGGGCGGGGCAGTGATGGGCCGGTGGCCGGCCAGGCGGCCTACGGGATCGTGGGGCGCTTCAGCGCCGATCCGATCCCAGCGGAGCACTTCGTGTTCATGGACTACAGGCCGGATCACCTCACGGAGGCAGAGCGGCTGGAGCCCCCCACCTTTCTGTATGCCATGGATCTGGGGGAGGGGGTGTTCTTCGTGGAGGAGACCTCCCTGGCCCTGGCCCCCCCCGTTTCCTTCCCCACGCTCCAGGCCCGCCTGCACAAACGCCTCGCCCACCGAGGCGTGGAGGTGCAGGAGGTGTTGCACGAGGAATTCTGCCTCTTTCCCATGAATCCACCGTTGCCCGATCTACGCCAGAGGGTGGTGGGCTTCGGTGGGGCGGGGGGCATGGTGCATCCGGCCTCGGGCTACATGGTGGGCAGCCTGCTGCGAAGGGCGCCGGATCTGGCGGAGGCCATTGCCACCGGCCTGAAGGCCGGCCATAGGGGCCAGGAGCTGGCGGAAGCCGCCTGGCTAGGGCTGTGGACGCCGGAGCTGCGCTGGAAGCACGCGTTTTTCCGCTTCGGGCTGGAGAAGCTGATGCGCTTCGATGAGGCGCGCCTGCGCCATCATTTCTCCACCTTTTTCCAGCTGCCCCTTGCGCAATGGTCAGGCTTCCTGACCAACACCCTCTCGCCCGGTGAGCTGCTGCAGGCGATGGTGACCCTCTACGGCAAGGCCCCCTGGGATGTGCGCTGGGGGCTGATGGAGCTGAAGGGACGGGAAGGGGAGCTGCTGTGGCGCATGCTCCGCAACGGCCAGGCGCCGCGGGACGCTTGAGAACTCAGGTGAACTGGTCGTAGAACCGCGCCTTCAGTTCCCAGGCCCTGTCCACCTGGGTGATGGCCTCCTGCAGGGCGGCCTCAGCCTCGATCCGTGAGGCCAGGTGCCGGGCCAGGTCCTCGGAGTGGGTGAGGCCCCCCAGCAGCTTTTCGTCGCCGATGTCGGACTGACGGCGATCGTGGATCATGTGGTAGTAGAAGAACTCGGACGGAATGCCCTGGCCCGAGGACCCCTGGCCGAGGCGCTCCGCCAGGCGCGGCCACAGGCACTGGTATTCCACAGCCACCAGCACCTCCGCCCAGAAGCGCAGAAAGCTCACCAGGGCCACGTCCGGGTGGGCTTGGCCCAGGCCTTTCTGGAGCTGCTCGAGGCTCTCCAGCCGCACCTCCCGGGTGATCGCCGATTCCGGAGTCATCAGAATCTGCTCACGGCTGGCCCCCAGGTGCAGCAGATCCCGGAACAGCAATTCCCGATGGGAGGCCAGGGGCACGCCTCTGGTATTGCGGGGAAACTCCTCATGGAGAATCTCACGCACGGTGGCCTTGATGGCTTCGTTCGTGAGCCCATCGATCACGAATTCGTAGACGTTCACGATCGAGAGCGACAGAAAACGTCGCTGGATCATCACGGCCAGCAGCTGCTCCCAGGACAGGGCAGCCACATTGGCCAGAAAGGGCTGGGCACAGAAAGCAGCGATCCGCTCCTGCTCATGGCGATTGAGCTGGGCAAGCATGGCTGTCATGCGGTGAACAGGATCCGTAGATCACTGCGCCAGGCACGGTCGGGAGCCGGGTGGAAGGGTCGGGCGACGGTCCACATCCTTTCGAAGTCACTGAGCAACGTGCCTGTCACCAGGGTATCGCTGGCACGCAGATCCATCTCCAGCTGAAAGGTGTGAATCGCCAGGGCACCATGCAGGAAGGGCGCCGCCAGCAACACCGGTCCAGCGCGGTAGAGGGCCAGGGATGGCAGGGTGTCGTACAGCCGGATCTCCAGAGTGGGAGCTCCACTGCAGCTGCGGATCACCGCTTCCAGTGTTTCCAGATTGGCGATCACGCTGCCCTGGATGTGGAAGTCATCGTCCATCGGCTCGGCGGCATAGCGTTTGAGGACGTCCTCCCGCAGCCCGGCGGCCAGGGAGTAGGGCCAGGCCAGCAGGATGCGGACCCGCAGCTCGGCCTGCAGGCAACGGATCAGATGGCCGCGGTAGTGCTCCAGGTTGGGAGCAAAGGTCTGAAGGATGGCGACATCCCGATCGGCCTCTGGGGAATTCCAACCCTCCTCTGGATCCGCCGCAGAGATCACCCGCTCGAGGGCGTCTGCGAAGACATCGCTGGGAAAGCCCGGATGAATCCGGCTCAGCCCCAGCCGGGCAAAACCCTGTTCGCTCTGCTGGAACTGCTGAACAAGAAAACGGTGCAGCTGGGGCAGTTTGTAGCCCCTGCCTGTGATCTGGAACTTGCGGTAGATCGTGCGCAGACGCTGGGTGAAGGCCTCCTCCTCGATCGGGCTGTGGGTTCGCTGATAGGTCTCGAACAGATCCTGTTTGCTCTGGCCGGTGTCTTCCCGCAGGCAGCAGAGCACGGCCAGCTCATGGGGGGTGAGCCCATACTCCTGGCGCTCGGCGATGGCTTGCAGAAACACAGTCCAACTCATCGACAGCTCGGAGACATTGCGGATGGGAAACAGCGTGCGGACGGGAGACAGCGTGATGTCAGCAATCAACTGTACTCATTCTGTCTCCGTTCCGCTGTGCTGTAGAGGCGTATTCCACCTGGTTCCACCTACCTTCATCTGGCCATGATTGACGCCGCCATGGCTCTGCTGAAACTGTGCATAGACGCGGGAGACACCCCCCCACCCCCCTGCACTCGCTCCCTTGCTCTCTCTCCTCCTGATCGTCCTCGCCCTGGGCCTTGTCCTGGTCGGTCTGCTGATGCTCATGAGCATGGCCTCCACCATGCGCCATGGAAACAGCCTTGTCACCTCTGAGGACCTGATCGGCCAGGTGGGTCATGTCCGTTTGCCCTGCACCCCTCAGAACCGCGGCCTGGTGCGCCTCAACGTCAGGGGATCCCTGATGGATGTGCCTGCCTACAGCTGCGCCGGTGCGTTGCAACGTGGCCGGGCCGTGATGGTGGTGGAGCAGCGCGGGGGAGACGTGTGGCTGACCCTCCTCAGCGAGCCCCGGAATGTTCCTTCCCCTGATTCCCAGACCATCCATGACTGACTCCCCTGGCCCCCCGCCGCTTCGTCCGCTTTCGTCCCCCAGGCCCTTGGGCGGCTTGCCCCTGGCCTCGCTTCCTGCAGGGCTGGTGCCCCTGATGGCCACCCCCGCCGTGGCGAAGCCACCACCTCCTGCGCCGCTGTTTCCTCCTCTGTTTTCGCTGTTGGTGCCGGTGTTCATCGGCGCTGTGGTGATGGTGGGCTATCGACTCTGTTTTCCCAACTGCCGTCCAGATGAGATCCTGGTGATCGCCGGCCGTCGCCAGAGGCGTCGCGATGGCCAGGTGACGGGCTACCGCGTGATCACGGGCGGCCGTGCGCTGGCCCTCCCGTTGCTGGAGCAGCGCAGCTGGATGGATGTGCGCACCAGGCCCGTGGCCCTCAATGTCGAGAAGGCGTATGCCCGGGGCGGTACGCCGATTGATGTGCAAGCCGTTGCGACGGTAAAGATCGCCACCGATGCGGCCTGCGTGGGCAACGCCATCGAGCGCTTTCTCCAGCACGACCCCGAGGAACTCGTGGACGTGTCACGCAAGACGTTGGAGGGACACCTGCGCGCGATGGTGGCGGCACTCACCCCCGAGGAGGTGAATGAGGACCGGTTGCGCTTTGCCCATCAGGTGACCGAGGCGGTGCAACCTGAGATGGGGAAGCTGGGCCTGCAGCTCGACACCTTCAAGATCATCCGCGTGAGCGATTCCGTGGATTACTACGACTCCCTGGGGCGTGCCCGGCTGGCGGAGGTGTTGCGGGATGCCGCGATTGCCGTCGCCGAGGGCATCGCGGATGCGGAGCAGCGGGAAGCCGAGGCGCAGCAGCGGGCTGAGGTGGCCTGTACCCAGGCCCGCACGGTGGTGGAGCAGAAACAGAATGCGCTGAGGGCCATCTGTGCCGAGCTCGACCAGAAGGCCCGCCAGGTGGAGGAACGGGTGGATGCGACAGCGGCTGAAGCCCGGGCCCGGGCCGAACAGGCCCTGCAGACCCTCCGTGCGGAGCTGGAGCGCCGGCGCCTGGAGGCCGAGATCGTGCTGCCGGCGAAGGCAAACCAGGAAGCGGAGGAACGCCGTGCCCATGGGGCGGCGGCAGCGACCGCCGAGCGCCTCAAGGCGGCCGCTGCCGTGAACGACCGGCTCGCCGCGGTGTGGCACAGCGCGGGGGAAGACGCCGCAGCGATCTTTCTGCTCCAGCAGGTGGAGGCCATCCTCGCGGAAGCAGCTGGGCTGGCGGAGCAGTTGCAGCTGGGCCATATCGCCGTGCTGGAGAACGGCAGCCCCGCCTCCCTGGCCGAGCTGGTGAATCTCTACCCCGCCGTGATGCGCAGCTTCCTCGAGAGCGCCCGCGACCTGCTCGGCATCGACGTCCTTGCCAGCCTCGGCGGCACGACACCCCGTTCCCTCTCCCCTACCCCCTGACTCCCATGACACCGTTTCTGTTCCTTCTGTTGTTCGGTAGCGCCGTAACGGCACTACAGGGTCTGCGCACCTGTTACGCGGTCTGTCAGCCCAACCAGGTGTTGATTGTCTATGGCCTGCGCAGCCGCACTCGCGGTGAGGAGCGAAGGCTCGGCTACCGGCTGCTGAAGGGGGGCAGCAGTTTCGTGCTCCCCCTTGTGGAGGAGGTGACCGCCATGGATCTGGGCAACCTGATCATCCCTCTGCTGGTGCGAGAAGCCCTCACCCGCGGTGGGATCCGCCTGACCGTGGAGGCCGTGGCCAACGTGAAGGTGGCCAGCCGTGAGCCCGCGATCCACGCTGCTGTGGAGCGGCTGCTGGGCAAAACCAGCGACGAGATCAAGACCCTGGCTCAGGTGACGCTGGAGAGCAATCTGCGCGGCGTGCTGGCCACCCTCACTCCGGAGCAGGTGAATGCGGATCGGGAGGCCTTCGCCCTGGCCATGCTCGCCGAGGCGGAGGACGACCTGCAACGGCTGGGACTGGATCTGGACAGCCTGCAGATCACAGCGATCACGGATAGTGTGCGATTCCTCGATGCCCTGGGGCGGCGCCAGCAGGTGGCGCTGACGCGTCAATCGCGGATTGCGGAAGCGGAGGCAAGGGCGACCTCGCGGATCACGGAGGCTGAGCAGAGCAAGGTGACGGCGCTGGTGCGCATCGCCCGGGATGAGGCGATGGCCCGGGCGGAGGCGGAACGGCGGATCCGGGAGGCGATGAGCCGGGAAACGGCGCTGGTGGCCGAAGCTGAGGCCGAGATCGCCGGTGATCTGGCGCGGGCGGAGGCGGAGCTGCCCCTGCAGGAGGAGCGGATCAAGGTGGTGAGCCACCAGCTCCAGGCCGATGTGGTGGCGCCGGCGGAAGCCGAATGCGCGGGGGCCATCGCGGCGGCGAAGGGTCTGGCGGCGTCCATCCTGGAGCCGGGCGCAGCCCAGGCCGATGGCCTGCAGTCGCTGGTGATCTCCTGGCAACAGGCCGGCCCGGATGCCCGCACCCTGTATCTCACCCAGCGGCTGCAGCCCTTGCTGGCCCAGATGCGCAGGGCCGTGCCGACGCTGAAGGTGGAGGAGGTGCGACTGATCGGCGAGGTGCCGGGGCAGGCACCCTCCCTGGCCACCATGCTCGCCCAGGTGAAGGAGGCCACGGGCCTCGATCCA
>JBIIHR010000066.1:0-6116 GCA_044235655.1 Cyanobium sp.
TTGGCATCGAGCAGCTCAGGATGGATGGTGAGCTTGCCGAGGCGGTTCTCCTGCTGGCGTGGGGAAGAGGAGGTGCGCGCCATGGGATCGTCTGAGCGCTGCATGGCGCGGAATCCGCGACCCATGACCCGGAAGGCCTGCCAGAGCAGAAAGAGAAAGCACACCCCATAAATCACGGGGAAGAGCTCAGCCAGAACGATCGGCATGGGAGGGGGAGGAAGACCGGTGCGGTCGGCTAGGGATGGAAGGGATGAAGGCGCTTGTGACGCCCACCCATCATCGCTCGGCTGGAGAATTAGCGGTGGCCAGCATCCAGGCCCAGAGGGTGGTGCAGGCTGCCCCGAAGGCAAGGAAAGCCAGAAGGAGTCGACTGGTGTCCATAGAGTGCAAGAAAACTTTACATATTTTAGGGGGACGGCCGGGGGATCTGGGCGGTTTGCCTCCCTGCTGGGCTTCCCCAAAAGACCGTACGTTTCAACCATTGTTTCGGCGATCCTGGCCGCCTTCTCCATGCGCCTGCTTCCCCATTCCCTTCAAGGCGTTTCAGGTCTGAGCACCGCCGCCGCTCTGGCGGTCGCCGGCGTTCCCTTGGGCTTGCTGGCCCTTCAACCCGCCCCCTCTCCCGCCGCAGGAGCCGCTGGGGCCGTACTGAGCCGGCAGTCGTTTGTGGCCACGGCCGTCCAGCGCACCGCTCCAGCGGTGGTCACCATCGACACCGAGCGCACCGTGGTGTCCCGCTCCGGCGGTGGCCTTCCCAATGCCCTGCTGAACGATCCCCTCTTCCGCCAGTTCTTCGGCATGCCGAGGGGGCAGATGGCCGCACCCTCCCAACGCACGGAACGCAGCCAGGGCAGCGGGGTGATTTTTCAGAGCGATGGCTCGATCCTCACCAACGCCCATGTGGTGGAAGGAACGGAACGGGTGACCGTGGGGCTCCAGAACGGCAGACGGGTCGAAGGTCGGGTCGTGGGTCGCGACCGGCTTACCGATCTGGCCGTGGTGCGGCTGCAGGGCCAGGGTCCCTGGCCGGTGGCTCCCATGGGAAATTCCGACGCCCTGCAGGTGGGTGACTGGGCGATTGCCGTGGGCAACCCCTACGGACTGGACAACACGGTGACCCTAGGGATCGTGAGCAGCCTGAACCGCAATGCCCGCAAGCTCGGCATTCTCGACAAGCGATTGGATCTGATCCAGACCGACGCCGCCATCAACCCTGGAAATTCCGGCGGCCCTCTGCTGAACGCCAATGGGGAAGTGGTGGGGATCAACACCCTGGTGCGCTCCGGCCCCGGCGCGGGACTGGGTTTTGCCATCCCCATCAACCGGGCCCGCCAGATTTCCAGCCAGCTGATCAACTCCGGTCGGGCGAGCCACCCCATGATCGGCGTGGGGCTGGATGTGGTCCGCGGCGACCAGGGCAACGACCTCCAGAACGGCGCCAGGGTGGTGGCGGTGCAACCGGGAGGGCCGGCCGCTGCAGCCGGTCTGCGTCCGGGCGACGTGATCACGGGGGTGGATGGCACCCGGGTCACGGGACCCAGCGATGTGATCAGTTCCGTGGAACGGGCTGGGGTGGGTCGCTCCCTGCAACTGACCATCCTCAGGGGGGGGCAGTCGTTTCAGGTGCCCGTGACCCCTGGAGAGATGGCTGGCTGAGCCGGAGCTGGACAATCAGAGAATATCCAGACTGCTCGGCCTGGTGATGGGCTGGGGCTCCTCGGCCTTGGTGGCAAAGGTAGGGGGAGCCCCCAGCTGTTGGCGCATGACCCATTGGGTGGCCGCTTTCTGACTGTGCCAGGCCTGAAGCAGCTGTTTCGCCAGCCCCCGAAGCGCCTGGGGATCGGCGGTGGCATCAATGGCCCGACTCATGCGCTCCAGCTCGAACTTTTGCCCAAGGGTGAGGGCGAGTGGCTCGGACATGGCAGCACCTCCAGAACATCACTGCAAGCTACGAACTGTTTCAAGGACCCACGTATCCGATGCGACAGGTGTTAATCCCGCGTCAGCAAATCAACGTCCTTTCCGTTGTGCGGGCATGGGATGGCAAGCCTGGCCATCCCCTCGTCCATCCGGATGGAACGTCGAAGAAGAGTCCGTTCCCGCTGGGTCGTTATTTGATGGCAAAACCCTGATCAACCGGGAGCAATGGGCTGACTCTTCGCGCGACGGTCCTGATCCCGCTGCTTTTGTCGCTGGCGGTTGGCCTCCCGCTTGGCCAGCCGAGCATGCTCCTGCTCTTGCCGCTCCTGCTGTTCCGCCTCTTCCTGTTTCTTGGCCTGGTAGTAGGCGAAGTCGCCCCGATAGAGCACCAGCTCCCCATCCCGCACTTCCACGATCCGATTGGCCACCTTGGACACAAAGGCCCGATCGTGGGACACCAGCACCGCCGCTCCTTCGTAACCACCCAGGGCCTCCTCAAGCATGCGCTTGGCGGGGATGTCGAGATGGTTGGTGGGCTCATCCAGCAGCAGCAGATTGGTGGGCCGCAGGAGCAACAGGGCCAAGGCCAATCGGGCTTTTTCCCCACCGCTGAGCATGCCGGCCTCCTTGAACACCGCTTCGTTACTGAAACCGAAGCGCCCCAGAAACGACCGCACCTGGCTCTGGGTCCAATCCGGCGCGGCCTCAAACACCGTGGCCAGCACTTCTTTCTCCAGATTGAGAGCCTCGGCCTGGTTCTGTTCGAAATAGGCGGGAATCACGTTGTGCTCCCCCAGGCTGGCTTCGCCCTCCAGAGGGGTTTCCAATCCCATCAGCAGGCGCAACAGGGTGGATTTGCCGGCCCCATTGGGCCCCACCAGGGCGATGTGATCTCCCCGCTCGATCTCCAGCTCAGCCCCGAGGAACAGGATGCGATCGCCATAGGCGTGCGTGAGATTGGCCAGGTGGGCCACCCGGCGCCCCGAGCGGGGGGCGGGGGGGAAGCGGAAACGCGGCCCGGCGACCTCCTCGGTGGGAGCCTCAATCCGTTCCACTTTCTGGAGCAGTTTTTCCCGGCTCTTGGCCTGGGTGCTGCGGGTGGCGCTGGCCCGAAAACGGTCCACATAGGCCTGTTGGCTGGCTAAGTCTTTCTGCTGGCGCTCAAAGGCCGCCTGCTGGGCTGAACTCTCCAGAACCTTCATCTCCAGGTGCTGGCTGTAGTTGCCCAGGTAGTGGCGGGACACGCCCCGCTCCGTTTCCACGATCTGATTGCAGACCCGATCCAGGAAGGTGCGGTCGTGGCTGATCACCACCAGGGGGAGCTCCTGGCTCAGAAGGATGCTCTCCAGCCATTCGATGGTTTGCACATCGAGATGGTTCGTGGGCTCATCCAGCAGCAGCACATCCGGCTCCTGCAGCAGGATCTTCCCCAGGGCCACCCGCATCTGCCAGCCACCGGAAAAATCGCCCACCAGCTTTTCGGCGTCCGCCAGGGAGAAACCGATGGTGGGGAGGAGCCGGTCGATCCGGGCCTGCAGCTCGTAGCCATGGAGCGCTTCAAAACGGATCTGCAGTCGACCCAGCTCCTCAATCAGCTCCTGCAAGTGGTCTGGATCCTGGGCGGCCCTCTCGGAGGCCATGGCCGTTTCGACCCGGGCCTGGGCATTGAGCACGGCAGCAGCCTCGCTGAAGGCCTGAAACAGCTCCTGCCGCACCGTTCGCTGGAGATTCACATCGAATTCCTGCTGCAGAAATGCGATGCGCGGATCCCCCTGGCGCAGCACCTGGCCCGTGGTGGGTTGCTCCAGGCCCGCCAGGATGCGCATCTGGGTGGATTTCCCCGCCCCGTTGACCCCCACCAGGCCGATGCGATCGCCCTGCTTCACCTCCCAGCTCACCTCCTTCAGGACTTCACCGGTGGGGTAGATCTTGCTGATGCGTTCGAGGCGCAGCACGGAGGGGGGATAAGAGAGTCGCCATCCTCGCAAGTGGAGTCAGGCAAACTGGGACTGGAGGATGCAGCATGATGAAGCGCCTGGAACAACTGGCCGCCCTGGTGGTTGCCGCCGGCCTGGCGCTCGTGAGCTACTGGCTTTTTTTCAGCTGGGCCGGAGGCGGTGGGCTGCACCGCCGCCAAAGGCCCCTTCCGGCCCCTTCCTCCCAGCAGAGACCTGACCAGGACGGCATGGGCCGTTCAGAGCCCACCCCGGGCCTTGAGGAGCCACTGCTTGGTGGCGCTGTCGTCCAGGCTGGAGATGTGGTCCTTCACCTCCTCAGGGGTGACGACCAGACCCTGTTCCGCCCCGATCTCCACGATCCGGCGAAGGGCACCGGTGGGATCCTGTAGGGCCTGCCGAAAGAGGGATTGGGTGAGGTCCGGATCCTCGCTGATCCGGGCGTAGAGCGCGGCGGCGTTGGCAGCAGTCATCGGGCGCATCCATGGACCACGACGCTATCGCGTCCAGGTGGCATGTTTTCTGGGGCCTGGCTCAGGCGGCCAGGGGCCTGCCATCTTCAGCAAGACCGCTGGCTGAGGCATCTTCCATGCTGCGGGCATCCAGACAGAGCACCTTGCGCAGCTGGGCGTAATTGGCCGCCAGACCCTCATGGCCCTCCTGCTGGGCTCCATATTCCGCCCTTTGCAGCACGTGGTGGAGGTGGGTGAGCAGGTAGGTACTGATCACCGCAGATACGAGCACATCACTGCGCTCCACCGTGCGCCGGGGACGCACGGTGCGGGTGCGGGGCTTGGTGGCCCGAGCGGGAGAGGAGGGGGTGGCAGCGGAAGCGGTGCGAGCCATGGGGGTTTCCGATGGTGAGGGGGGAGAAGGAAGAGGCGAGGAACGGACCAGTTCCACAAGCATACTGCTGGATACTACCCTTGACTAACTCTGTACACTTCTTCTTATCCGATCCGATCCCGCGGTCGTGGCGACCCGTCAGACCTCTTCCAGCGGGCGCCCGAAATCGCCCCGCATTCAGGTGGTGCTGCCGGAAGAGCTCTGTGAGCGCCTGGCGGCCCTGGCCGAGGAAGACTCCCGCACCATCAGCAACATGGCCAAGGTGCTGATCCAGCAGGGGGTGGAGGCGCGAGAGCGGCAACGCAGCCGCCAACGCCCCAGCGAACCCCAACGCCAGACGGAACAGTTTCGCGAGGTTCTGGAACGGCAGGAGCAGGCCAAACCTTCCCGGCTCCGTGGGGCTCCCAAGCGCCTGCGCCTGCATCGCCCCCGCGAAACCTGATCCACTCCGATTGAAATCGCAGCCCTAGCCCGCCAGACGAGAGGCTGGGCTGGCGCACACCCCCAGCACGGCAGAACTTCGAGCTCCCGTGACGGAGGGGAAAG
Organism: Cyanobium sp.; assembly: GCA_044235655.1. Lineage (GTDB taxonomy): Bacteria > Cyanobacteriota > Cyanobacteriia > PCC-6307 > Cyanobiaceae > Cyanobium. Next base: position 5,268 of record JBIIHR010000066.1, read on the forward strand.
AGCCGGGGTGCCCCAGAGCATGCCACCAGGCCAGAAGGGCAAAGGCCAGGGCTTCCCGCTCCAAGTCGCCGATGCCGAGTTCGGAGAGGGGTCTCACCACCACCCCGCGGCAGCGCCGTCGCAGTTGCTCCATGAGAAAGGTGTTGCGCGTTCCGCCTCCGGCCACCAGGAGTTCGATCGGTAGGGGGCCATGGCGCAGATCCTGTGCCACGGCTGCCGCCGAAAAGGCCGTGAGCGTGGCCAGGGCATCCGCTGGGGAGGCCTGGTTGTCCTGCCCCCGCAGGACAACCAGGCGACGCTCCAGATCCTCAGCGCCAAACAGCTCCCGGCCGGTGGATTTCGGCGGGGGCTGGCACAAATAGGGCTCCTGGAGCCAGGTGGCGATCACCCCTTCATCGATGCGGCCCTGCCTCGCCCAGCGCCCCTCCTGATCAAACCGCAGCCGGCCCTCACTGAACTGATGCACCGCCAGATCGATCAGGGTGTTCGCCGGCCCGCAGTCCCACCCCCGCACGGGCCGATCTCGGTCAGGACCCTGACCTGGCGGAATCAGGGTGAGGTTGGCAATTCCCCCCAGGTTGAGCACAGCGCGCCACCCCCTGATGCCTCCCAGAAGGGCCGCGTCGGTGGCAGGCACCAGGGGAGCGCCCTGGCCCCCCAGGGCCAGATCAGCCGCGCGGAAATCAAACACCACGGGTCGGCCGAGCCGTTCGGCCAGGGATGGCCCCATCAGGGCCTGCCAACTGGCCCCTGCCCGGCCCTCCTCCGGAGGTCGGTGCCAGAGGGTCTGCCCATGGCAGCCCACCCGTTCCGCCCGCCCCTGGGGATCGCAGGCCCGGGCTGCTTGCG
>JBIIHR010000067.1:0-6064 GCA_044235655.1 Cyanobium sp.
AAAGATCTTTGCGTCGATCCTCTGTCAGAGGAGGAATATTGATTCGAATGGTCTTTCCATCGTTATTGGGCGTTAAACCCAGATCGCTCATGGCAATTGCCTTTTCGACCAGAGACACCGATCCGGCATCAAAAGGTTGGATCTGAATGGTCTGAGAGTCTGGTGTGGAAAGTGTCGCAAGGGATTTCAGAGGTGTTTCGGCCCCGTAATACTCAACTATGATCTTGTCGAGAAGAGATGGATTAGCACGACCGGTACGAATGGTGTTGAAATTGCGCTGGGTAGCTTCCAACGATTTCCGCATGCTGGCTTCGAGATCCATAGGGGCTAAATGCAAAGAGAAGGGATCAGGAATGGGGCTGAAGAGTGGACATAATTCGAGTGCCTATTGGCTCTCCCCCCACGGCTCGGCTGATGTTGCCGCGGCCAAAAAGATCAAACACAACGATGGGGATCGAGTTGTCTTTACAGAGGGCGATTGCCGTTCCATCCATCACTTCAAGCTCGCCACTAAGAACATCCATGAAGGTCAACGTGTCGTAGCGCGTGGCATCGGGATAGAGAGCCGGATCTTTGTTATAAACACCGTCCACCTTGGTGGCCTTGAACACGACATCAGCATTGATTTCAGCCGCCCGAAGGGCTGCTGTTGTATCCGTTGTGAAGAAGGGGTTCCCACAACCGGCAGCAAAAATCACCACACGCCCTTTCTCGAGATGACGGATGGCCCTGCGGCGGATGTAGGGCTCGGCCACCTCCTGCATCGAGATCGCACTTTGCACCCGGGTTGGCACACCAGCTCTCTCAAGCCCATCCTGCAACGTGATCGCATTCATCACCGTGGCGAGCATGCCGACATAGTCCGCAGTGGCGCGATCCATCCCAGCGGCTGATCCCTTCAACCCCCGAAAAATGTTGCCACCCCCGACCACAATGGCCAACTGGGTGCCTGCGGAAACCACATCCGCCACATCGGAAGCAATCGACTGCACGATGGCAGGGTCAATCCCATACCCCTGACTCCCCATCAGCGCTTCTCCGCTGAGCTTGAGCAACACTCGCCGATAGGCTGTCATTCCCTTGTTCCGGCCGGCCAAACCCGCCGAAGAGTAGCAAGACCCCAGCATCGAGCCCACCGGGACATAGGTGGGCGGCCGCCATCAATACTCAATGCCCGGCTGAGCCCTCACCCCTTGCTCCCGAAAGGGATGGCGCACCATCCGCATCTCGGTGACCAGATCGGCGGATTCGATCAGGGCCTCAGGTGCTCCCCGTCCTGTCAGGGCAACATGGGTCAGGGGAGGCCGCACCCGCAACCCGTCCAACAGTTCCTCGAGGGGCAGGTAACCAAGCTTTAGGGCAACATTCACCTCATCGAGAACGACAAGCTTCCACTCGGGGTTGTGCAGATAGGCAAGGGCCTGCTTCCAGGCCAGGATCACGGCCCGGCGATCCCGTTCCCGATCCTGGGTTTCCCAGGTGAACCCCTCTCCGAGAGCGTGGAAGTGCAAATCCTCCCCGAAGCGCCCAAGGGCAGCCACCTCACCAGGCTGCCATCCCCCCTTGATGAACTGGATGACCGCAACCCGCTCCCCATGGCCAAGCATTCGCAGCACCATTCCCAGGGCTGCGGTGGTTTTTCCCTTGCCCTCCCCCGTGAACACCAGCACGAGGCCCTTCTCCAACTGGCGGGTCTCCAGGCGCATCTGCTGCACCTGGCGCCTGCGCTCCATCCGTCGTTGGTAGGCCTCCCTATCCGTTTCGGGGGACACCATCCCCCCCTGCCCAAGGTCAGCGGCCACTTCGTCCAGCGATTGCCCGTCCTTCATGGATCTTCCTCCCACTGACCGCACACTCTGCCTGGCCTCTCAGCTCGCCAAACGACGAGCGAGAGCCGCATCCACCGCTTGCTGCTGATCCCTTCGCGTGATCCAGTGGTGATAGGTGCGGTTGTGGATCCCCACGGAGTGGCCCATCATGCGAGCCGCCACCGTGTCGGGCAGGCCGATGTGGATGGTGCGAACCGCCCAGGCATGGCGAAGGTCGTAGGGGGTGAGGGGGAGTTCGTAACGCCGAAATTGTTCCGACACTCGCTGGCCCACCGTGCGCAGGGAGGTGATCCGCAGATCGGTGGTGACGGGAGGAAGGGCCTGGCGCTCCATGGCCAATCGCTCCAGGTCAAAGCGCTCCACCCACTCAGGCTGGAAGGGCCATACCTGGTGTTCCCCCGTCTTGCTGGTGGGCAACACCCTCACAACCCTGTCGCCTCCAGGGCCCAAGGCGGAGACATCCGAGAAGAACACCTCATGGTTGCGCAGGCCATAGGTGGCCATCAGCCCATACACCAGACGCCACTGGGGATTGGGGATCAGCTCCAAAACCTGCAGGATCTGGGCGTCACTCGGCAAGGGACGGAACCGGGCGGCATGGAGTCCATACCCCCTTCCAAGCTCCTGCCAATCGGGCGGGAGGGGAAGGGTCAGATGCTGGGCCAGAGCCCCCAACACCAGGGCGCATTGCTGTCGGCTGCGGCTGGCCACGGGATAGCTTTCCAGCACCATCGTGAGCAGCCCGGCATCCAGGTCTTGGCTGGCTTGCTCACCGATCGCCCGGAGACGGCGGAGATAGGGCTGGTAGGCCGACCGCCAGGTGCTGCGGGCCCCGGAGGGTGAACGGCGACGACGGGGATCCTGATGGAAGGCCCGTTGGAAGGAGTCCAGCGCCTCCAAGAGGGCACTGGAGGGCTCAGCCCCAGAGCCACCCCCTCCCTGCACCGCCTCCTGGCCAGGAGGGGGCTCAGCGGCACAGGATGTAGACCTCTGCCAGTCCTGCCAGCGAAAGGTGCCTTGCTGCAACTGGACCTTGAGCTGATCCAGGTGAACCAGGGCCTCCCGCACAGCGTCCTCAGATGCCCGCAATCCCAGGCTCAGCCGTTGGATCGTCGGCTTGGACTGGCCGCTTCCAGCCCGGGGGGGCAGGGGGCCACGGAGCCCAAGACGCTGGCCGCGAATCTCCAGGCGCCAGGACGTTCCCGACTCCGCCAGCCCTTGGTTGGCCAGCTTCACGGCGTCCTTCAGGCAAGCAGGCTTCACTGGGAATGGCGTTGAACACGGCCTTGGCCTCCCTGGCAAAAGGGGCCAGAAGCTGGAAACTACCGTGAGAGCGACAGAGTTGCCAGGGCTGAACCTCCTCCCACCTCCGGCTGGCGTTACGCTCGCGGTGCTGTTTCTGTGGGCAGGGCATGGCAAAGGTCGGCGTGTTGCTGCTGAACCTCGGTGGCCCGGAACGGATCCAGGACGTTGCCCCCTTCCTCTACAACCTCTTTTCTGATCCCGAGATCATTCGGTTGCCCATCCCGGCCCTGCAGCGCCCGCTGGCCTGGCTGGTGAGCACGCTTCGTAGCAGCAAATCCCAGGATGCCTACCGGGCCATCGGCGGTGGCTCCCCCCTGCGGCGCATCACAGAGCACCAGGCCCGGGAACTGCAGAGCCTGCTTCGTCAGAGAGCTATCGATGCCACCACCTACGTGGCCATGCGCTACTGGCACCCCTTCACCGAGTCGGCCGTGGCAGATATCAAGGCTGATGCGATGGATGAGGTGGTGGTGCTCCCCCTCTACCCTCAGTTTTCCATCAGCACGAGCGGCTCCAGTTTCCGCGAACTGCAACGACTGCGTCAGAGCGATCCCCAGTTCAGCCAACTCCCCATCCGTTGCATCCGGAGCTGGTACAACCATCGTGGCTACATCCAGGCCATGGTGGGCTTGATCAGGCAGAAGATCCAGGAGGCTGACGATCCCGCCAAGGCTCATGTGTTCTTCAGTGCCCATGGGGTCCCGAAAAGTTATGTGGAGGAAGCAGGCGATCCTTATCAGCGGGAAATGGAGTCCTGCACCCACCTGATCATGGAGGAGCTGCAGCGAACCCTCGGCCACCCCAACCCCTCCACCCTGGCCTACCAGAGCCGGGTGGGTCCGGTGGAGTGGCTGAAGCCCTACACCGATGAAGCCCTGCGTCAGCTGGGCAAGGAGGGCGTGAAGGATCTGGTGGTGGTTCCGATCAGTTTTGTGAGCGAGCACATCGAGACCCTTGAGGAAATCGACCTGGAATACGCGGAGATCGCCCACGAAGCGGGCATCGCCAATTTCCTTCGGGTGCCGGCCCCGAACACCGATCCCACCTTCATTTCCGGCTTGGCAGATCTCGTGGCTGATGCCCTGGAAGGACCCGAGGTCAACCTGGATCAGGCGGCCCAACTGCCGAAAAAAGTGAAGCTCTATCCCCAGGACAAATGGGCCTGGGGGTGGAACAACAGTTCGGAAGTGTGGAACGGTCGATTGGCGATGCTGGGGTTTTCCGCCTTCCTGATCGAATTACTCAGCGGCAAAGGCCCTCTGCATGCCATCGGCCTGCTCTGACCCCGCTCAGCGGTCAACCAGCCCCCGCTTGGTGATGGCCGTATTGGCTTCTCTTCTGGGCGTTACCCAACTGCCGAAGCCACTGGAGGCCAGCCCAAGGATGGCCTGGGGCCGGGCCAGCTTTCCAGTAGCCAGCTTTGTGGGATACACCAGCCCCTTCGGGCTTCGGGTCCATCCGGTGAGCGGGGGCCTCCGTCCCCACGCGGGCCTGGATATCGCTGCTCCCCTGGGATCAGCGGTGCGGAACTGGTGGGGGGGCACGCTGATGGCCACCATCAGCGATGCAGGATGCGGGAACGGACTCCTGATCCGCTCAGGAGCGTATGAGCATCTTTACTGCCACCTCGCGGGCCGGATCGACGGCGACACTTACCGCAGTGGAGCGGTGCTCCTGCGGCGAGGGCAGCGTGTGCGAACGGGACAGACCATCGGCCATGTGGGACTGACAGGAAACACAACGGGACCTCACCTGCACTGGGGTCTGCGCTACCGCGACCGATGGCTGGATCCGGCAGCCGTGCTCAGGGCCATGGCTGCGGAACGTCGCTTGCGGCAGCCAACCGGGCGTGGAGCTTTTAATGTTGGACAGACCCGATAACGTCGCTCAAGCGACGAGCCGTTTCATCGTTCCGCTCCCTGCCTGCCCGCTGTGACTCTGACACCCACCCCATCCAACGAAGCAGCAGTCCACCCGGCCTCCATCCAGGTGGAAGACAGGGAGCCAAAACGGGTGAGCGGGGGATACGCCTTGATGGATTCCCTGCGTCGCCATGGGGTGCGCCACATTTTTGGCTATCCCGGTGGGGCCATCCTGCCCATCTATCACGAAGTCCATAAGGCCGAAGAACGGGGCTGGCTCAGCCATATCCTCGTCCGACACGAACAGGGGGGCGCCCACGCCGCCGACGCCTATGCCAGAGCCACCGGACAGGTCGGTGTGTGCTTTGGCACCTCTGGCCCAGGAGCCACCAACCTGGTCACTGGGATTGCCACTGCGTACATGGATTCTGTCCCCATGGTGGTGGTGACAGGCCAAGTGCCCCGGGCGGCCATTGGTACCGACGCCTTTCAGGAAATCGATATCTTCGGGATCACCCTGCCGATCGTGAAGCATTCATGGGTGGTGCGTGATCCTGCCCAGCTCGGTCGCATTGTGGCGGAGGCTTTTCTCATCGCCTCCTCAGGCCGTCCCGGTCCTGTATTGATCGACATTCCAAAGGACGTGGGGGCAGAGGAATTTGACTACACCCCCGTTCAGCCTGGAACAGCCATTCCAGCCGGGTTCCAAAGCACACCCCACCCCAGCCATGAACGGCTGGAAGATGCCCTGGCCTTGATCCGTCAGGCGCATCGCCCCCTTCTCTACGTTGGAGGTGGCGCAGTGAGCAGCGGAGCCCATCAGGAGGTTCACCAGCTGGCCGAGCGATTCCAGATTCCCGTCACCACAACGCTGATGGGGAAGGGAGCCTTTGATGAGCGGGATCCTCTGGCTCTGGGCATGCTGGGCATGCATGGCACGGCCTATGCCAATTTCGCCGTCACCGAGTGCGATCTTCTCATCGCCGTGGGGGCACGTTTTGATGATCGGGTCACGGGCCGTCTGGATAGTTTTGCCACCCGAGCCCGGGTCATTCACATCGATATCGA
>JBIIHR010000068.1:0-6045 GCA_044235655.1 Cyanobium sp.
GGACCTCTGGGGAGGTTGAGCCCCGCAAACAGGTAGAGCAGGGACGCAGCCAGCACGATCTCCGGATTGGTGAGGGGAAGGGCCACCAGTGCTTCCATCGCCCCCACCCCACGGCCCCGGGCACGGCTGAGGCCAAGGGCCAGGAGGCCCCCCAGAACGATCGCCACCGCGGCCGCCGCCAGGGCCAGGCCCACGCTGGTGAAAAAGGCCTCCGTGAGGGCCCGATCCCGGAAGGGATGCAACCAGTTGTCGAGGGTGAAGCCCTGCCAAACAAGATTGAAGCGGCCCCGAGGCGCGTTGAAGCTGAAGAGCACGGTCACCGCGATGGGGGCATAGAGCAGCCCATAGGCCAGGGCACTCCAGAGGGCCAGGAACCAGCCGCCGCCCCCCCTCATGACAGGGACAGCTCCTGGAGGCTCCGGCGGCGCAGGATCCAGACACCAAGGGTGATCAGAAGCATGAGCAGAAGGGTGAGGGCGGCGGCACGGGGGGCCTGCAATTGCACCAGAAGCAGGTTTTCGATGGTGTTGGCGATCATCTGCTGGTTGGGTCCGCCCAGAAAGCGGGGGTTCACCACATCGCCCGCAGCCGGGATCAGGCTCAGCAGCAGGCCCGCATTCAGCCCCGGCAGGGAGAGGGGCCACACCACCTGCCAGAACCGACGCCACGGGCCCGCGTATTGGTCGGCTGCCGCTTCCAGCAGGGTGGGATCAATCCGCTCCATGGCCACCACCAGGGGGAGCACCAGGAAGGGGAGCAGGTTGTAGAGCAGGCCAAGAATCACGGCGGTGGGGGTGTTGAGCAGGCGGCCCGCCTGGAGCACCCCCAGCCCCTGGAGCGCGGGTGCCAACCCCAGGGTCTGCAGCAGCTGGAGCACGGGCCCCTGATCGCCGAGCAGGGTGGTGAGCGCAATGGCCCGCACCAGATAGGAGGTGTAAAAGGGCAAGACCACCAGGGCCACCAGCAGGGGGCGCCAACGCCCCCCCTGAAAGCGAATGAAGAGCGCTAGGGGGAAGGCGATCAACACCCCCAGGGCGGTGGCCATGCCGGCATAGAGGAAGGAGCGCAGCAGGATGGGCCCGTAGAGCTGCAACACCTCCAGGTAGGTGCTGAACCGCCAACGAAACACCGTACCCAGGCTGAAGCGATCCACCTGGTCGGACAGGGAGAGCGGTACCAGAGCCAGCAGGGGGAGGAGATAGAGAACCAGGAGCCACAGCAGGCCCGGCGCGATCAGGAGCCAGGTGCCCCACGGTCTTCCGCTCGCCCCCCCCGAGGGGGGCTCAACCCTCGGTGATACGGGCAAAGCGTTCCTCCCAGCGGGCCTCCTCCGTCTCACTGAGGGGGCCAAAAACGTGCAGACGCTGCTCCATGGTCCCATCTGGGAACATCAGGGGATTGCGGGCCAGCTTGGCCGTGGTGGGATCGGCCGCCAACACCTCCTGCACGCCGACCACCGGGGAGATGTATTGCACCTGGGCGGCGATGCGCGCCGCCTGGACCGGGTCGTAGACCCAGTTGAGCCATTGGGCCGCAGCCTCAACATGGCGCGCGCCCCTGGGCATCAGCATCACATCCGCCCACTGGATCCCCCCACTGTCGGGCACCACAAAGCGCAGATCCGGCTGATCCATGGCCAGCTGGGCCACATCCCCCGACCAGCCGATGCAGGCAGCCAGGTTTCCCGCCAGGAGATCCGTCTGGTAGTCGTTGCCGGTGAATCGGCGAATCTGGCCATCGCGGCGAGCCTTCTCCAGCCGGGCAAAGGAGGGTGCGGCGGCCTCCCAGGTTGGGCGCTGGATGTCCTTGCCGTCGGCGAGCATGAGCAGGCCCATGGTGTCGCGCATTTCCAGCAGGGCCGAGACGCGACCCTTCAGGGCTGGATCGAAGAGATCTCCGATGCTGCGAAGCTCCCGACCCGTGGCCTTGATGTTGTACACAATGCCGGCGATGCCCGATTGCCAGGGCAGGGTGTAGCGCTGCTGAGGATCCCAGGAGGGGTTGCGCAGGGAGGGAAGGAGATTCTTGGTGTTTGGCACCTGGGCCAGGGGGAGGGGATCCACCCAACCCAGGCCGATCAGCCGCTCAGCCATCCAGGAGGACAGCACCACCAGATCCTGGGGCAGCGACCGCCCTGCGGCCAGCTCGGGACGGATGCGGGCAAAAAACTGCCGCACGTCGTTGATGTCTTCGTTGTAACGAACGCGGATGCCTGTGGCCTCTTCAAACCGTCGCACCGTGCCGGGAGCTCCGGGTCTGTCGGTGTCGATGTAGAGCGGGAAGGAGGAGATCACCAACTCCTTGGCCTCACCCGTTGCTGAGCCGCCCCCTGAGCGGCAGGCCTGCAGCAGGGGCTGGGCCAGGCCTGCAGCACCGGCCGCCAGGGCGAAGCGTTGCAGAAACTGGCGGCGGCTGGATCGGGAGAGGCCTGGGGTCATCGGGCGCCCCCCCGGTTCAGGGGCCATCCCCCAGGGCGTGGAGATGGGCAGGATCCCAGACGCACCAAAGCTCTCTCCCCAGGCAGAGGTTGCCAGGAAGGTTATCGCTGGTGTCGATCGCCAACAGCGTCAGGGGCGACCCAATGGCCTCCAGCCGCACTTCGAGGGTGGGACCGTGGAAGGCCACATCCACCACCCTGGCGCGCACCCCGTCCTCCCTGCTTTCGGGGGGGCTGTCGCCAAGGCGGAGCCGCTCGGGCCGCAGCAATCGCCACCCCCAACCCTCTGCGGGGGGGAAGAGGTTGGCTGCGCCGATGAACTGGGCCACGGTGGTCGTGCGAGGCCGGTCGTACAGCTCCCGGGGCGTGCCCACCTGCTCCAGTCGGCCCTGGTGCATCACGGCGACCCGATCACTGAGACTGAGGGCTTCCTCCCGGTCGTGGGTCACCAGCAGGAACGCAATGCCCACCTCCCGCTGAATGCGCTTGAGCTCGGCGCGCATGGCCTGCCGCAGGTTGGGATCCAGGGCGGCCAGGGGTTCATCCAGCAGGAGGGCGGCAGGGGCGTTCACCAGCCCACGGGCCAGCGCCACCCGCTGCTGCTGCCCCCCCGAGAGCTCATGGGGATAGCGGCGGGCCAGCTCGGAGAGGCCCACCACCTCCAGGGCCTGACCCACCTGCTGGCGCACATCCGCAGCCCCCACCCGTCTGGATCGGGGTCCGAAGGCCACGTTGTCCCACACGTTGAGGTGGGGGAAGAGGGCGTAGTTCTGAAACACCAGATTCACCGGCCGCCGATGGGGCGGTGCGCCAGTGAGATCACGTCCCTGGAGAAGGATCCGGCCCTCCTGGGGCTGGTCGAAACCGGCAATGAGCCGCAGGGTGGTGGTTTTGCCGCATCCAGAGGCTCCCACCAGGGAAAAGAATTCCCCTGGGGCGATGGTGAGATGCAGGTTGTGCAAGGCGGTGAGGGCACCGAAGCGCCGGCTCACCCCCTCGAGGGCGATCACGGGCTCCTTCGCTTCCTCCCGTCTCCCATCAGGCCGATGGCTGGCTCGGTCGCTGGCGGGGCCTGGAGAGAGCGTCAACGCAGAGGGGAGGCACCGCCCAGGTTTAGCAAGGCGTTCTTGTGTTGTGCCCCTGGCTGACAACGGCGAAGATGGGGCTCCATGCGACCACCCTGAGCGACAGATCATGGCCTCAGTGGATGTGGTGGTGGTGGGCGCGGGGCTCTCTGGCCTGATCTGCGCCCGCACTTTGCAGCGCTCCGGGCATGCGGTAAGGGTTCTGGAGGCTCGCGACCGGATTGGAGGACGGCTGCAGAGCCTCAACACGCCCTGTGGGGCAGTGGTGGATCTGGGGGGCCAGTGGGGCGGGCGCAGCCATCACCGGCTGGCCGACCTGTTGGCAGAACTCCACCTCCAGCGCTTTCCGTCCTTCTACGAGGGGGAGGGAATTTTCCATTGGCAGGGGGAAGCCCACCGAGCGGGACTGGAGTCGGATCTGGATTTCAGCAACAGCGTGGTGGGCTTCCGGTCGGATGCCCTGCCCCTGCCCACGGATCAGATCGTTCAGACCCTCCAGCTGCAGCGCGAGTTTCGCCATCTGGTGGCGCAGGTGCCCGCCGCCGCTCCCTGGACCGCCCCGGGAGCCCTGCAGCTGGATCGCACCACCATCGCTTCCTGGCTGAGCCGGCGCCGAGCCTGTCCCCTGGCGCGTTACCCCTTCAGCTGGCTCACCCGGGTGGGGGGATCGGGTGGATTTGAACCCTGGGAAAGCTCCATGCTCCACCTGGCCTGGACCCAGGCCGTGGCACCCCAGCACGAGGCTCCGGAAACCTGGCTGGTGGAGGGAGGCATGGGCCAGGTGACCCAACGGCTGGCCGCGGAGCTCGACCCCTGCCTCCAGCTCGGAGCTCCGGTGAGGGCTATCGAGGACACGGGAGCGGGGGTGCGGGTGCACCACGATGCCGAGTGCCTGGAGGCCAGAGCGGTGGTGGTGGCTATCCCTCCACCTCTACGGTTGGGCATTCACTTCAGCCCCCAGCTGCCCGCGAGTTGGACGGGGTTACTGCAGCGCTCTCCCATGGGGGCGATGGTGAAGGTGTTGGCGATCTATCCAGAGGCCTTCTGGCGCGAGGACGGCCTCAGCGGCCTGGGCATCGGCACCCTTCCCAGCCTCGAGCTGATCGCGGATTCCTCCCCCCCCGGGGGCCGGCCAGGGATTCTGGCCGGATTCATCGCCGCCGAGCAGGCGGTGCAGTGGCAAGGGCAACCGGGCGAGGTGCAGGAGGCCATGGTGCGGACTGATCTGGCCGCCTACCTGGGGCCCAGGGCGGCCCAACCCAGCCAGCTGATCCTCAAGAACTGGAACATGGAACCCTGGAGTCGGGGGGCTTTCACCAGCTTCCTGATCCCGGGCGCCTGGCAGACCTACGGATCGATCTGGCAGGAACCCCATGGGCGCGTGATCTGGGCCGGCACGGAGGCGGCCCTGCGCTGGCCGGGCTATTTCGAAGGGGCCATCGAGGCGGGGCTCTCCGCCGCTGAGCAGGCGCAGGAGTGGATCCGTCCAAGTCCTGGAGGATGATTCTTCTCACCCCCTCCTTTTCTCTTGCCCAACCCCGTCGCCGGTAACAGCGAGTGGGCCCTTGGCCTCACCTTGCTGGCCGGACTCTCCACCGGTATCGGCAGCCTGATCGGCCTGGGGTCCAGCCGGAACAACCGCACCTTCCTCACCCTCTCCCTCGGCTTTTCCGCCGGCGCCATGGTGTACGTGTCGCTGGTGGAAATCCTTCCCAAGGCGCGGCTGGTGCTCACCCCCCTCCTGGGGCAGCGCGGGGGCTACGGGGCAGCGGTGCTGGCCTTTTTCGCCGGGATGGCGGCCATGGCTCTGGTGGATGGCTGGCTGCCGGTGCACGACCCCAGCGAAGCCTTCGTGCAGGTGAGCCCGAGTGATGGGGGCCCAGGCGCCAGCCAGGGTGGGCTTCCGGAGCACCCGAATCATCGTCGACGCCTGCTGCGCATGGGGCTCTTCACCGCCCTGGCCATCGCCATCCACAATTTCCCCGAGGGCCTGGCCACCTTCCTTGGAGCCCTGTCCAATCCCCGTCTGGGGCTGAGCATCGCGGTGGCCATCGCCATCCACAACATTCCCGAGGGATTAGCCGTCTCCGCCCCGGTGTATTACGCCACCCAAAGCCGCCGCACGGCCTTCTGGGTGTCGTTTCTTTCTGGGTTGGCCGAGCCGGTGGGGGGCTTGCTGGGCTACCTGCTGTTTCGCTCTTTCCCCAACCCCCTGGTGTTCGGCCTGGTGTTTGCCGGCGTGGCAGGGGTGATGGTCTACGTGTCGCTCGATGAATTGCTGCCCGCCGCCCGGGAGTATGGCGATCATCATCTGGCGATCAGCAGCCTGATGGTGGGCATGGCCGTGATGGCCCTCAGCTTGGTGCTTCTGGTCTGATGAACGAGGGGAAGCGGGTGTCGCTGGTGGGGGGTAAAGGTTGGGCAATCTCACCAGGAGAACCGCTGCCCCTGTGCGGGCCCTGCTGGTTGGATAGGGCCTTGCCACCACCTTTCCCCATGGGGACCCTGCTCCTGACCGCCCTC
>JBIIHR010000069.1:0-6043 GCA_044235655.1 Cyanobium sp.
CAAACCTAGCGCATCACCCATCCCCCCTCCCTGCTGGAGAAAAACAACCCAGGCTGGGAGGTTTTTGGCAGACTCACCGGCACTTGCACTGCTGCCATGCCCCTGCTGCTCACGGGCCAGGGATTCCGCCAGGAACTGGAACGGGCTGGGGCCCTTGCCTTGTACGTGCCCTTGGAGGGAGGCAGCGAGACCCGACTGCTGCGGCGCCTGCGGGCCTCTGGCTATCGGGCCCACCTCACGTCCGCGCGGGGGTTGGGGGATCCGGAGGTCTTTCTGTTCCAACTGCATGGGGTGCGACCTCCCCACCTGGGGCACCAGAGCGTGGGCCGCACGGCCGCTGTCGGGGAGGTGCAACGGGTGCAGCCCCAGCTCGGCCACCTGCTGGAGGGCACCACGCCGGTGGTGCTCTGGCTCCTGGAGGGTCAGGTGCTCTCCTCCGCCGAACGCAACTCCCTCGTGGAGCTCTGCAAGCGGGAACCCCGGCTGAAAGTGGTGGTGGAAATGGGCGGCTCCAGGGCGCTGCGCTGGAAACCCTTGGTGGAGGTGGATGCCGCCTGATCTCTGATGGACTGATCAACCCCTCGGGTTGAAGGGCGGTGCTCCAAGTGTCACTTGCCACAGTGAGGTCATCCATATGCACCTAGGTGCCCCGCCGCGACTCAGCCCGGCTGAAGCCCTGGCCAGTGGGCGCTGGGTGAAATGGATCGGCGGCGCCAGCAACCAGGATCTCCTGGCCATCGAAGACCTGGCGGGCCTTTACAGCCTGGCCGGAGTGCACTGCCTGGATCTGGCCGCAGATGAGGCGGTGGTTGCGGCCGCCCGCAGGGGCATGGATTGGGCGGCGGAACAGGGAGCTCCGATCCCCTGGCTGATGATCAGCCTCAGCGATGGTGTCGATCCCCATTTCCGCAAGGCCTGGTTTGATCCTCAGCGGTGCCCGCCCAACTGCCCTCGCCCCTGCGAGCGGGTATGCCCGGCATTGGCCATTTCGGAGCGCTCGGGTGTAGTGGCGGATCGCTGCTACGGCTGCGGGCGCTGCCTCCCGGCCTGTCCCCTGGGCCTGATCGAAGAGCGGCAGAGCTTCCTCGAACCCGGCGCCATCGCCCCCCTGCTGGCGGCCCTCCGGCCGGACGCGGTGGAATTGCATACCCAGATCGGGCGTGGCGAGGCCTTTGGCGAGCGGCTACGGCAGGTGCGGAGCGCGGGGATTCCCCTGCAACGGCTGGCGGTGAGCTGCGGCCTGGAGAGCCAGGGGAGCGAAGGGGAAGCCCCCGGCGCCGCCCTGCTGGCCCGTGATCTCTGGCAGCACTTTTCCCTGGTGCGGGCTGCGGGGCTACGGCCCCTCTGGCAACTCGACGGTCGCCCGATGAGCGGCGATGTGGGAGCGGGCACGGCCCATGCCGCCGTACGCCTGCTGCGGGCCGTGGGGCCCTTGGCCCCCCCCGGGCCGCTCCAGCTGGCCGGGGGGACCAACTCCTACACCATGACCCTGGTGGAGGGCCTTCCCACCGGGAGTCCCCCTGTGGCGGGGGTGGCCTTCGGCAGCGTGGCCCGCCAGCCCCTGCAGGTCCTGCTGCAGGAGGCCCAGGGGCAGGGACAGAGGCTGCTCGACCTTCCCGATCTTCTGAGACCTGCCCTCGCCATCGCCCGGGCCCTGGTGCATCCCTGGACCCAGCGGCGGCAACCCGATACCCGTCGCCCCCACCAGGGCCGCTAAAAAGAAGGGGTGTGTTCGCCAGGCGGCTCTGGACAGCGTTCCCTCTCTTCCCAACCCCTCCCTCGTCTCCACCCAACGGATCACCGATGATCTCGATCGCCTTCTGGAGGTGCTCCCGGAACGGGTGCGCAGCGCCCTGGGCACAGAAGAACGGCGGGAGCAGTTGCTGGAGGTGGTGCTGGATCTGGGGCGGATCCCGGAGGCCCGCTATCCAGGCACGGCCATCGCCCTCGGCGAAACGCCGATCGAGCGGCAGGATCTGGCCGGGGTGCTGGAGCGCATCGGCCGCTTCGGCGAGGACAACCGGGCCGGCATCGAGCGCACCTTGCACCGCATCAGCGCCATCCGCAACCGCACCGGGGAAGTGGTCGGGCTCACCTGCCGGGTCGGTCGGGCCGTGTTCGGCACCGTCACCATGGTGCGCGACCTCCTGGACACAGGCCAATCCCTGCTGTTGATGGGTCGACCCGGGGTGGGCAAGACCACGGCTCTGCGGGAGATTGCCCGTGTGCTGGCCGACGACCTGCTCCGGCGGGTGGTGGTGATCGACACCAGCAATGAAATCGCTGGCGATGGGGACATTCCCCATCCAGCGATCGGACGGGCCCGTCGCATGCAGGTGGCCCGGCCTGAACTGCAACACCAGGTGATGATCGAGGCCGTGGAAAACCACATGCCCGAGGTGATCGTGATCGATGAGATCGGCACGGAACTGGAGGCCCAGGCCGCCCGCACCATCGCCGAACGGGGGGTGATGCTGGTGGCCACAGCCCACGGCAACGAGCTGGCCAACCTGATCAAGAACCCCACCCTCAGCGATCTGGTGGGGGGGATTCAGTCGGTGACCCTCGGCGATGAGGAGGCCCGCCGGCGCCACAGTCAGAAAACCGTGCTGGAGCGGGCCGCCGAGCCCACCTTCCCCCTAGCTGTGGAAATGCACAGCCGGCACCGCTGGCTGGTGCATCGAGAGGTGGCGGCCACGGTGGATCACCTGCTGCGGGGCCAGGCAGCCCGCCCCCAGATCCGGGAGGTGGGCCCCGATGGCCAGGTACAGATCCGGGACACCACCCCCAGCCGTGCCCTGCCGCTACCCCTGCTGGACGACACCCGCCAAGATTCCAGGCCTCGGCGCGCTCTGGAAACCCGCAGCCTGGCTCCCAAACCCCTACCCGATCCCACCGCGCCCGCCGCCCATCGCCGGATGCCCCCCCTGCCTCCCCTGAGGCTCTGTGGGGTGGGAGTGAGTGCGGGCCAGCTGGAGGAAGCCGCCCGGGCTCGCCATCTGCCGGTGGAGGTGGTGGCCGATCCCGAACAGGCCGATGCGGTGCTCAGCGTGCGGGGCCACCTGGGGCAGGACCCGGCCATCCGCCGCCGGGCCCAATCCCTGGGCCTGCCCATCCTCGTGATCAAAACCGACAACCCGCACCAATTGCAGAGGGCCATGGAGCGGCTGGTGCAGCGTCGCTCGGAAGATGGGGCCAGCCCCCAGGCGGGCCCCACGCCCGGCCAACTCCAGAGACTGGATGACGCCCATGCGGCTATGGAGGAGTGCCGACTGGCCGTGGAGCAGGTCGTTCTGCCCCAGGGAAGGCCCGTGGAGTTGCTGCCCCGGAGCGAGCGGGTACGGACCATGCAGGCCGAGTTGGTGGCTCGCTACCGCCTGCGCAGCGCCGTGTTCGGCCAGGGTGAGCACCAGCGCCTGCGGGTCTTCCCCGCCTGAAGCCACCTGGGAAGCCGATCAGTTGACGAAGCACCGGCCGCTGTGGGTTACTGACTGGGTGCTGATCAACACCTCAGGGGGTTGGAGCCAATCTGGCTGAATCAGCTCTGGTTGAAATTCCTTCAACCACCCGATGGGCCGTCGCCAAGCGGTAAGGCAGCGGGTTTTGGTCCCGCCATTCCTAGGTTCGAATCCTAGCGGCCCAGTTCCATCAGCCCATCGGTGCGGGTGCAGCGGCTCCCTCTTCTTATTTTCGATTTCGACGGCGTGCTCGTCGATGGAATGGAGGAATACTGGTGGTCCGCCCGCAGGGCAGCCCTGGAGCTGGAGCGGCAAGGCCGCCGGACAGGGCCGCCTCTGTGTTTGCCGGATGACATCCCCTATGCCTTCCGGCAGCTCCGCCCCCTGATCCACAAAGGATGGGAAATGGTGCTGATGGCCGCCGAGCTGGGCCGGCCCAATGGATCCACGGAGAGCCTCCTGGAGGCCTACCCCGAGGCCCTGGCCGACGCGCAGGCCCGATGGGGGCTGAGCTCCGAAGCGCTGCAGGCCCTGCTGGAGGCCGTGCGCCGAGAAGCTCTCAGCACCGATCAGCAAGGCTGGCTGGCGCGCCATCACTTCTACCCAGGGGTAAGGGAGCGCCTGCACCAGCTGGAGGAGGAAGGAGCAAGGTGGGCGGTGCTGACCACCAAAGGAGAGGCCTTCACCGCTGAGCTGCTCACGGCCGCAGGACTCAGACCTGTGGCCCTCTATGGCCATGAAGCAGGGAGCAAAACGGAGGTGCTGCACTCGCTCCTGCAGCAACAACCAGGTTCAGACGAACCCCTGCGGCCCCTCTGGTTCGTGGAGGATCGCCGGCCCACCCTGGAGCTCGTCCGCCAGAGCTCGGGGTTGGACACCGTGCGCTGCCTGCTGGCCTCCTGGGGCTATCTAGCGCCAGGGGATCAAAAGGGCCTGGAAGAGATCGGAATCCACTGGCTGACACCTGAACGCTTCCAGACCCCCTTGGCAGAGTGGTAGCTCGCGTGTAGAGTACGTCAGTACTAAAATGGATTCATACATGTGGCTGTGATACGGCTGTGACGCTGGTCTCTTCTGGTGGCACTGGCTTCCATGAGACCGCACCATGGCCTGAGGCAAAGGGCGTCCGCTGCCGCTGCCATCCAGCTGCCACCCCAGCTCCTGCCCACACCTTTCGCCATCGCGGCCTGTTCCACCGTTCTGCCAACCATGCCAGCTGACACCAAGGCCGCTTCTCTCAACGGCAACACCTCCTCTGCCACCCCTTCCGCAGCCAGCTCCCCATCGACTGCCAATCCCGAGCGCGACAAAGCCCTTGGCCTGGTGCTCAACCAGATCGAACGCAACTTCGGCAAAGGATCGATCATGCGCCTGGGGGATGCCTCCCGCATGCGGGTGGAAACCATCTCCACCGGAGCCCTGACCCTGGATCTGGCCCTCGGGGGCGGCTACCCCAAGGGACGGGTCGTGGAGGTGTACGGGCCCGAGAGCTCCGGAAAAACCACCCTCACTCTCCATGCCATCGCTGAAGTGCAGCGCCGGGGAGGTGTGGCGGCCTTCGTGGATGCGGAGCATGCCCTGGATCCTGTGTATGCCGCAGCGCTGGGGGTAGACATTGAAAATCTGCTGGTCTCCCAGCCAGATACGGGCGAAATGGCCCTGGAAATCGTCGACCAGCTCGTGCGGTCCGGTGCCGTCGACATCGTCGTGGTCGACTCCGTGGCTGCCCTCACCCCCCGGGCGGAGATCGAGGGAGAGATGGGCGATCTGGCCGTCGGCAGCCAGGCCCGTCTGATGAGCCAGGCCATGCGCAAAATCACGGGAAACATTGGCAAATCCGGCTGCACCGTGATCTTCCTCAACCAGCTGCGTCAGAAGATCGGGGTCACCTACGGCAATCCCGAAACCACCACCGGCGGCAACGCTCTCAAGTTCTATGCCTCCGTGCGACTGGACATCCGGCGCATTCAAACCCTCAAGCGCGGCACCGAAGAATACGGGATCCGCGCCAAGGTGAAAGTGGCGAAAAACAAGGTGGCGCCACCGTTCCGCATCGCTGAGTTTGACATTCTTTTCGGTCGTGGCATCAGCACCGTCGGCTGTCTGCTCGACCTGGCGGAAGAGACGGGTGTGGTGACCCGCAAGGGAGCCTGGTACAGCTATGAAGGGGACAACATCGGCCAGGGACGCGACAACACGATTGCCTGGCTGGAGCAGAACCCCACCCAGCAGGCCACCATCGAACAACTGACACGCCGCCAGCTCACCGAGGGATCGGAAGTGACAGCCAACTCGATGCGGCCCCTTGCGGCAGCGGCTGCCCGTGCAGCAGCCGGTAGCCCATCAGCCGACCCGGTCACCGAAGTGGAAAGGGAGGCCGTTCCAGCCGCCTGAGCCAGGGGCCTAAATCCAGCCGATCACCAGGGCCAGGAGAAAACCATTCCTGGCTTTGGTGATCGGCTTCCCCTGGTGATGGATCAAGAATGGGCTGCTGGGACGATGTCTGAACGTTTGGAAGGAACAGGGGTGTCAGCTCCCTCACCCTTAGCCCGAAGTTGCTGGGCCACCCGGTGAAGCTCGTGGAT
>JBIIHR010000070.1:0-5998 GCA_044235655.1 Cyanobium sp.
TGGAGGGAGAGGAAACCCGCAGCTCCCGCACTTGAAGGCCCTGAAGATCAGAACGGACGGACGCCAGGCGCTCCTGCAACAGGGCCAGAGCCCCATCACTGCTGCGCTGCTCCGCCTCCAGAGACAAACTGAAACGCAACTGGCCGATCGGCAACTCCTGCTCCGCACTCCCGCGTGCTTCCAGGAGGGTGCCATCGCAGCGGAGTTGAATCTGGGCCCAAGCTGGGCAAGGAAGGGACGGAAGCAGGAGGAACAGCAAAGGGCTCCAGGCCCGCCATCGGGCAGAAGCGGTGGAGCACTGGAGCCAAGACCATCTCACCATGAAGGCTGCGCTCCTCAACCCAAGAGTCCACCAACGTAGTCAGGCAGCATCCGCACGGGATCCGCCTCAAGGGCTTCCTGCGAAGGGAGGGGAATCGGGGCTGCAGACCGTGCCCAGGGGGGGGACCACCCCTGTGAGGAGATAGGCCACTTCGTGGCGGGCCACGCAGGCACTTGGATTCCGCAACACCGTGTGGCCGTAGCCATTCACGCTCAGGAGCTGACCTTGGGCCAGCTCCCTGGCCATGGCCAGGGACGACTGAAAGGGAAACACCGGATCAAAACGGTGTCCGATCACCAGCACGGGACCTGGGGTGGGGGTGGCCCAGGGGCCGCGATAGGGCGCGGCGGCCGCTGGCCAGGCCGCACAGCGGGCATCGCTCCACACCACCCAGGCGCCGAGGGGCCCAGAGCGGCTCCGAGCCCGCTCCGCCAACGCCTGAATCGCGCCCAGTTGGCGCGGTTGGGGGGTTTCGCTGCAGCGCAGGGCCAGGGCCTGCTCCGGGGCCCCATCCTCCGCTGGCGTCTCCGCCAGACCCTCCTTGGCCCCGCCGCGGCTCAAGGACTCAAGGAACCGGGCCGCTCCCGGCCACCCCCCGCCAGGGCTACCGGCCGGCACGCTCTGGAGCCGCTGGCGAAGCTGGCTGAACACCTCTCCGGTGCCCAGCCGCCGGTCCCCCCAGCGAAGGGGACCTTGCCGCAGGCGGGCCAGGAGTTCGGCATAGCGCCGTTCCCCGCCAACCTCCGGGCCGCTCGCAGCGGAGGGCGCAAAAGCGCAGCGGGGACGCCCAACGGCGGCACAGCGACGAACAAAGGCCACCAGGGTGGCTCCGGTGCCCAGATCCCGCTCGAGCCGATAGTCGGTGCCCTCCATCACCAGGGGATTGCCGTTGTCGCCCCAGGCGTAGGGATCGACGGGTCCATCCAGCACCAGGGCGCCCAGGGTGCGGGGATAGAGATTGGCGTAGGTGGCCCCGATCAAGCTCGCCACCCCGCTGGCCCGGAGCCGCAGGGTGGTCTCCCCGAGGGCCTGGCGTAACAGCTCCAGGTCTCTGGCGCTGTCGGCGGAGCTCAGGTGGGGGAGCAGCTGACCCTGGTGGCGTTCGCAGGCGCGGGCGAGCTCGGCCCAGCTGTCGAACCAGCGGGTCTCCGCCGCCGGACCCAATGGGAGGCTGGGGGGCTGGCGAGCGCGCCAGCTGCGGGCCTCCTCCTCGGAGGGCCAGCAGTGCAGGGCGCCAGGCTCACCCAGACTGCCGGTGCCTCGCCGCTGCCAGGTCAGCAGATCGAACCGGCTGCGGAGGGCAGAGGGCAGGGCTCGGGCCATGGCGCCCAGGGTGAGCGCATCGGGAGCCCCTGGGGCCCCATCGAGCAGCACCAACGTTCCAAGGCGCGGGCCAGGGCCGATGACCCGCAGACGTGCCACCCGCAACACCAACTGCGCTCCGAGGGGCCGTGCATGGTCCAGGGGAACGGGAAGGGTGGCGCACTCCGTTCCTGGCTCCTGCCCTGGGCTCCCCAGGATGGGACAGGAGCCCCAGGAGAGGGTGGTGCCTCCCCCCGGGGCGGGCAGGACAGCAAGGATCAGGGCGCCCATCCCCGCGAGAGCGGATCTCATCAGGGATCCCCCCCAGGGGTAGAGCTTGTGGCTGGGTCGCGCCAGCAGGTGCCGCAGTCGATGCAGCTGGCATCGACATCAAAGGGGCCTGGGGCGTTGGCGGCCAGGCGACGGGCCATGGGGATTGCGATGCTGCAGCGAGGCTACGCAGGGCGCCGCCCCCTAGTCCCAGGGCCAGGGAAGCGACTGCAGCCAGGTCACCCGGGCCAGGGCCTTCTCCCGCTCGGGGCCTGAGGCGGGGACATGGAAACCGGTGCAGCTGCCGCTGTGCACACGCCCGTCCGGGCAGACCGTGCGGTTCACCTGCACGTCGACCCAGCGGGCACCCCGGGTGTGCGCACCCTGTAGTCGGGCCCGCTTCAGGGACCCCCGCAACATCACCACCCCATTCAGGTCGGAATTCGAGAGATCAGCCCCACTCAGGTCGGTGTCCACCAGCAGGGCCCCCACGCCCGTGTCATCGCTGACTTTGTCGGGGGAACAGTCATCCAGGGGATAGCAAGGGTGCTGGGGGTCGACCGTCAGCCGCCGATCGTCCTCCTCCTCCGCCTCCACCAACCGCATGCCCAGATGGGCGCGCCGCAGGTTGGCCCCCACCAGGCTGGTTCGCTCCAGACGGGTGGCGGCCAGGTTCGTGCCCATCAGGCTGGCCCCATCAAAGTTGCCGTCCGTCAGCCGGGCTCGGCCAAGATTGGCGCCGCTGAAATCGGCGCCGCGGGCATTGGCTGCAGTGAAGTCGACGCTCTCCAGATCCGACCCGCGCAGCCGGGACCGGATGAGGCGTACCCCGCTCAGATCAGCGCTCTCCAGATCGCTTCCCTCCACGTCTGCCCCGCTGAGGTCGGCAAAGATGAGGGAGGCCGATTCCATATCACAGGAGCGGATCAAGGCCCCGCGGAGATTCGTGCTCCAGAGCCGAGCATCCGCCAGGTCGGTACCGATCAGGGTGGCTCGCTCCAATTGGGCGCCGCTGAGATCGGCATTTTCCAGATCGGTCCCCACCAGCCTGGCCCCACGCAGATCGGCACCGGTGAGATCAGCGAAGCGCAGATCAAGCCCACTGAGATCGGCCCCGGCGCAGCGGGCCTTAGGGCCGATCTCACAGCCCCGAGGAATCAGGCGTCGGCAAGGCGCATCCGGCGGCACCACACAGCCTGAAGCCATGTCGGCCTGCGTGGTGCGAAGGCAGCAGAGCCCGTGGGGATTGCTGGCCTTGGCAGGGGCAGCGGCTGGAGCAGGCGCGGAAGGCGCGGGGCCTGCCCCCACCAGGGGGGGAGCCATGGCGAGCGCCATGAGAAGCGCTCCGCCCATGGGCAGGAGGACACCCGGACGATTAAAAACCATAAAAAACTAAAGCAACTCTTCAATGATGTGCAGGGCGGGAATGTTTGTCAGCACCACCCCGCATCAGAATCCAGTGCTCAAAGAGCGGGCGGAGACCGCCCTGGGCCTCCTGCGTCGCCAACCAGCCATTGACCCAGTCGGCAAGGTTGGGATCGCTGCCCCCGATGAGCAGCACCAGGCGAACCGGCAGGGCATCGGCAAAGGGGGCCAACAGGGTGGTCTGGGGATGCACCACCGCCCAGGCGGCTCCCCCCTCCGCCGTGGTGAGCATCCCATCGAAGCGCTTCTCCCCGCCGGGGCTGAAGAACTCCTGCTTGCTTCCGATCGGCACCACAAGTACGCGGGTGCGGCTATGGCCGAGCAGACGGGCCAGCTCCTCCCGAAGCTGGGGCGACTCCAGGGTGGGGTCCAGCAGGGCCAGCCGCAGGGGGCGCCCAAGGGGCCTGTGGGGAAGATCCTGGATGCGACTGACGGATCCATCCCGCACCACCAGGGCCAGGTGGGCCTTGAGGTAGGGCTCGCTGGCAAAGAAACGGGCAGCCCGCCCCGGGGTGCCGACCAGGCCGCCCACCACCAGATCCACCCGGTCGTCCTCCAACCAACGCTCCAGCTCGGCAGCGGAGCCCTCCACCAGATCAATCCGCTTCAGGCCCAGGTCCCGAGCCAGTCGGCGGGTCAGATCGAGGTCGAAACCCACCCACGCACCGGCGCTGTTGCGATAAGCCCAGGGCATCGCCTCGCGCCTCACCCCAAGCCGGAGCACACCCCGGGCCCGGAGCGCCGGCAGGTTCACCGGCGCGGGAGCGCTCAGAGCCGCAGGGACGACGGGCGGGCGCTCCTCCAGCGGAGCCCGCTGCAGCACCACCTGATCCTTGTCGTATCGGCCCTGCAGCGCCTGGGCCAGGCCGGCACGAACGGCGCCCCCGCCCAACCAGGCCAGGCCAGCTGATAGCCCGAGGCCGAGCAACAGGGGGGAGAGGCGCAACCGCAGCTTGCTGCGGAGGGCCGTGGACACCAGCACGGCCAGGGTGAGGAGGCCCAGCAGGGTCAGCGACTTTTCGAAGCGATAGATCCACAGCCCCACCAGATCGATCACCTGGAGGAGATCCAGAGGCAAGCCCTGCAGGCGGAGGCCCTCCCGCACGGAGGTCTTCAGTCCGCCCATGCTGCTGGGCAGACCGATCGCCAGGAAACGAAGCAGGGCCGGCAAACCCATCGGCTGGTCGACATACCAACCCAGAAACGGCACACAGACGAGCGCCATCACCTGCCCGAGACCCGGGAGGGCATAAGCCAGCGTGACCGTGGCCGTCATCTCCTCCTCCGCCCTGTGCCGCTGTTCAGTGGCCTCCCACTCCTGCAGATCGAGGAGTTGGCGCATGTTGGCCAACAGCGATGGCAGGGCCACGGTGACGCTGCCGGAGCCGAAGGCCAGGCCCAGGGGACCGGCAGCGACCCGCCAGAGCTCCCGGGGCCGCAGGGGAGTGAGGCCGAGCAGCAGGGCCAGCAGCACCAGAGCCATCGCCAGGGCCGCCACCAGAGTGATCCAGAACAACCCCTGCAACCGCAGCAGCGCCGACAGATCCGCCATGGCTGCGCTGCGGGCCGTGAGGGCCACGATGGTGAGGGGCACCAGGCCGGCCACAATGCGATTGAGGTCGCGGAAGAGGGCGCGCACCACGGCCAACGGGCGCAGCAGATCGTTGCGATCGGGATGGCGCTGGAGCAACACACCCAGCACGGCACAGAGGAGCACCACCGCAGGCACGTTGTCGTTGGCCAGAGCCTGGAAGAGGTTGGCCGGCACATAGCTCCGCACGAGATCAAGCCGTTCTGGGATCTCCAACAGGGCGGGCGAGAAGAAATCGGAGCCGATCAGGGTCGGGAGCATGGCGGGCATGAGGAGCACCGCCAGGGCTCCCAGGGCCCAGAGCAGCAGCAGCACCCCACCGCCGCGACGGACCAGATCCCCCATGGAGCCGGCCGGCAGATGGCCCAGGGCGTGGAGCACTTCGCACACGAGATAGGGCATCACCACCAGCTGGGAGGCCTGCAGGCCAATCACCCCCAGAGGAGCCACCCAGGGAACGGCCGCTGGCAGGAGGCGCCCCAGAACCACCCCCAGCACCGTCGCCAGAAGACAGCGCATCCCGAGGGATCGGGGCCAGAGAATCCTGGCCAACAACGTTCTGCGGGAGCGGAAAAGCGATGGGGAGCGTTGCTGGAGATCATCCCGCCAGCGGCACACCAGAGCCACCGGCAGGCCGTAACGCTTCGCGAGCTGCTCCGGCGTTTCCCGCCCTTGCAGAGCCTCCAGGGCAACCTGAGCCTTGAATTCTGCAGAGTGCTTGGGCTGGCGCTGCATTAGGGCACGGCCAAAGCGCCAGCAACCAGGCGCAAGGTATCGGCTTCCTCCGCCCGCACAACCCCCGATCGACAGGGGGGAATAATGAAACCAACAAAAGCGGCGGCCACGATGGTCTCCACCCCCTCAATCGCCACCCAGCTGGGCCAGCAGGGCCTGGGCCAGCAGCCCTGGTGGGTGGAGCAGTGGATGGAGTTGATCAACTCTTACCGCTTCAAGAAACGGTTGGAGCGGGCCTGGGACTACGCCCGCTCCGGCAACGTGGTGTCGATCCGCTTTGAGGGGCGACGGGTGCACGCCCGGGTGCAGGGCACGGGGGACGAGCCCTACAAAGTGAAGCTCTGGCTGGATGT
>JBIIHR010000071.1:0-5967 GCA_044235655.1 Cyanobium sp.
TGAGCGAACAACCCTGGAGACCCTCCTGACGGCTCCACTGCTAACTTCAGACAGATTGAGTTCATGCGGTGACGCACATCGCCTGGCTGGGTAAGAAATCTCCCTTCTGCGGCAACGTCACCTACAGCCTGGCCACCACGGATGCCCTGCGGCGGAGAGGGCACCAGGTGAGTTTCATCCATTTCGACACGCCCGCCACGGCCGCCCTCGGCCGGCAGGACACCCTCCCTACCCCGGTCGGTGCGGTTGACAGCAGCACCACGGGCAAGCTGGCGACCGAGAACCCGGAAGTGGCTCTCCCTTATCTGGTGAAATCGCAGGTTTATACGATTCCATCACCAGGGGCCCTACGGGAGCTGCGGGAATCCCTGGAGCGGCTTCGGCCCGATGTGGTTCACGCCAGCCTCACCCTCTCCCCGCTGGATTTCCGTCTCCCCGAGCTCTGCCAGCAACTGGGTGTGCCCCTGGTGGCCACCTTCCACCCCGCCTTCGATGCCAACCTGCGCAACATCACCGCAGGCACCCAGCAGCTCACCTACCAGGTGTACGCCCCGTCCCTGGCCCGTTACGACCGGGTGATCGTGTTTTCCGAGCTGCAGGCCGATCTGCTGGAACGGCTCGGCGTGCCCCAGGAACGGCTGGCCGTAATCCCCAATGGGGTGGACATCGACACCTGGGCGCCCGCAGAGGCTGGGGTGCAAAGCGAACTGAACGCGCTGGCGCAGCACTTTGGGCGGCGCCGGGTATTTCTCTACATGGGCCGCCTCTCCACGGAAAAAAACGTGGAAGCCCTGCTGAGGGCATGGCGCCTGGTGCAACCGAAGGGCTGCGTGCTGCTGATCGTGGGAGATGGCCCCCTGCGCAGCGCCCTGCAGAACAACGATGAGGATGTGATCTGGTGGGGCTACGAAGCCGATCTCCGGCGCCGGGTGGCCCTGCTCCAGATTGCGGAGGTGTTTCTGCTGCCCTCCCTGGTGGAGGGGCTCTCCCTGGCCCTGCTGGAGGCCATGGCCTGCGGCAAGGCCTGTGTGGCCACCGATGCGGGCGCCGATGGGGAGGCTCTGGAGGGGGGAGCGGGCATCGTGATCAGCACCCAGGGGGTCACCACTCAGCTGCGCACCCTGTTGCCGGTGTTGCGGGATCAGCCCGTGCTCACCGCCGAACTGGGCCGCCGGGCCCGGGCCCGGGTGTTGGAGCGTTACACCCTCAGCAGCAACATCGACGCGATCGAAAAGCTCTATGGCGACCTGACGCACCATCCCGCTGCAGCGGCTTAGATCAGGCCATGCCCCCTCCGGGTGGCCCGTCACTCAGTAGCGCTCGGGCACGGGGCGGCGCCACTCCAGAGGAACCCCTGCCACGGCCAGGTCCTGCGCCCGGGCCTCCAGCCGGCGGCGATCCAGCCGCCACAGCCGGTAGAGCCCTGCCTGCCCAAGCTCGACGGGGGCCAGATCCCGCCAGTGGGGCGATTGGGCCGTCCGTTCATCGATCACCACCAAGACGGTGGGCTGGCTTTGGGAGAAGCTGGGCTCCAGGCCCTGGCGCCGCTCCTGGCTGAGCCGATCAGTGAGGTTGCGCAGGGCCGAGGGCTGGATGCCCTCATAGATCACCACCCGACGGCTGTAGTAATGCAAGGAGGGCTTGAGAATGCCCACCATGGCGAGGGGTTCCCCGGGTCGGGCCTGGCGCTGGATTTTGGCGGCCAGGGTGCGCACGGGCTCTCCCCGCAGCCGATCGCCCAGGCCCCAGCTGGGCAGAAGGGCGAGGGGCACGAACAGCACCAGGGGCAGCTGCAGCGCCAGCAACCGGCACCGGAAGGACGGGGAGGCGGACACCAGCCACCCGAGCAGGGCCGCAGCCAGCCAGCACACGCCCGCGACGGGTAGGCGGCCGGAGCGGATCAGCTCGGCCGGCAGGGTGGGGAGTTCGGGATCGCGGATCAGCGACACCAACCAGGGGCCGGCAAAGAACACCGCCGCGATGAAGGCAGCGAGGAGGAGGGTGGCCCACCAGGCCCAGCGGCTGGCCCGGTCCAGCCCGCCCCTCCCTCCGTGGCCGACAGGAACCCTGGCCGTCAGTGCAATGAGCACGGCCGCCGCAGGCACGGCCGGCAACCAGTAGCTCGGAAGTTTCGTGGAGGCGGCGGTGAAGAACCCCAGCACAGCCAGAAGCCAACAGGCGCAGAACCGCCCCAGGGAAAGAGATGCCTGCACCGGGCGGGGGGGGCGCCCCCATCCCAGGGGCCCGATCGCCCTGGCCAGCCCCAGCAGCAGCAGGGGGGTGAAGGGCAGACTGGCGATGAGCAGCACGGGGCCGAAAAACCACCAGGGCTGGAGGTGGTGGTTCACCACAGAGGTGAACCGCTGCAAATTGTGGTAGCCAAAGAAGCTGTCCCAGAAGGGTTGACCCTCCTTGGCCAGGGCGAGCCCATACCAGGGCCCAGCCACTAGGGCGGTAAGCAGCAGGCCCCGCTGAGGCTGGAAGCACCGGATCATGGTCTGGAGATCAGACTGCAACCCGGCGAAGAGCACCAGAGTGAGGGCCACAAGCACCAACGCCACCGGGCCCTTGGTGAGCACGGCGAGCCCCAGCAACACCCAGGCCGGCCACCAGGCTCCACCGGCGGCGGCGTAGCCACGCCAGAAGCAGAGCAGGGATAGGGCCACGAGGGCGCTGAAGAGGGCATCACTCACCGGCGTGCGGCCCCAGAGCAGCACCAGAGGGGAGAGGGCAAAGGCCAGGGCGGCCTCGATGGGAAGGCAGGGGAAGCCCCCCCCAGCCCTCTGTGGCCAGCGCAGGAACGTGTCCGCCAGGCCGAGCATCACGGCCACGGAGGCCAGGGCGGAAGGAAGGGCCGCGGCCCAGGAGCCGAGGGGATTCCAGAGGGACTGGCCTGGAAGGGCATACAGCGCTCCCATGAGCCAGTACACCAGCGGGGGCTTGTCGTAGCGGGGCAGGCCGTTCACCCGGGGGATCAGCCAGTCGCCAGTCTCCGCCATGGCCCGGGCCGCTGCGGCAAACAGGGGCGGAGTTTCATCCACCAAACCGGTGCTGCCCAGGTTCCACACGAAGATCAGCAACCCAAGGGCCAGGGTGATCAACCACACCCGGGCCCGCTGGCGCCGAGGCAAGGCCCCTGGCCGCGTTGGGGCCGGACCGGTGGGGGGACGGACGGAATCGGGTTGCGTCAAGTCAGGCGAAAGAACGGCTTCGGCATGTCTTTGAATACAGATCCTGGCGCACCCCCCGCCATCGGGGGCCCACATCTGCCGTCCAAATGTTCCTAGGCAGGTGGGCCCATCCGCAGGGCCTCAGCTACGGCATCCATGCAGCGCTGAGCTCGACGTTTGGCGTCGTCCTGGGTGCGGGCGCCCATCAGATAGTCCCTCAGGGCCTGGGGCGACGCAATCGGCGCCAGCAGGGAGGCATGCCTGGCGCTGAGGGCGGGATCTGCCAGAAGACGGGTCACTAAACCTTTCCTCCAGAGCGCCTCGCCGGGCTGCCCAGAGCCGAACAGGTGCTGCTCCAGACTGGCCAACAGCTGCTGCTTGAGGGCGGCAAGCTGCTCAGATTTCAGGCGGCGGCTGTTGGGAAGCCCGCCGGCGGGGGTTTGCTCCACACTCCAGCTCAGGCCCGTGCCGGGCAGCCCCACCGTGGCCCGTGGACCTCCGGCTCGGGCCACCGGAACGTTGAAACTGGCCCCAGGCCCCCCAAGGGAAATGGAGCTCAGACCCGCTTTGCTGAAGTTGAAGCGCAAGGGGCCCAGACGGGTGGAGTAGCGGAAACGAAAGCCCATCAGGCAGGGACGCTTCTGGCCATGGCCTCTCTCCCGAGGCGCACCACCACCAGGCCTGTGACATACATCCACAGGCCATAGACAGCAGCAGGGACCGCCATCTCGGGATTTCCCAACAGTCCGGCCGTGATGGCAATCGCCAGGGTGCAGTTTTGGATGCCCACCTCAATCGCCAGGCAAATCTGTTGGGCCACGGGCAGTCCCAACAACCTCCCTGTCAGATAGCCCGCCGCCGTGGCGAGCCCGTTGAGCAGGGCCACGGCCAGGCCCACCTTGAGAATGAATTCGGGGAGCCTGTCGCCCTCCTTGATCAGCACCAGAAGGATGATCAAGCCGAGGAGAGCAGCTGCCAGGCGGCTCACCTGGGCTTCCAAGCGCAGGGCCCATGCTGGAAACCGCTGCCGCAAGGCCATTCCCAAGGCCGTAGGCACGAGGGTAATGAGCAGAATCTGGAGCATGGTGGTGCCCATCGGCAGGCTGATCTGGGCCTCTGTGCCCATGAGGATGCGCAAGGCCTGATTCGCCAACACCGGAATGGTGACGACGGTGATCAGGCTGCTGATGGCGGTGAGGCTCACTGAGAGGGCCACATCGCCCTTGGCCAGGTAGGTAATCAGATTCGAGGAGGGCCCACCGGGGCAGATGGCCAACACCATCAGCCCCACGGCGATGGGAGCCGGCAGGGGAAGAATCCACACGATCAGGGCCCCGATCAGGGGCAAGAGCACCAGCTGGGCGAGAGTGCCTGCGGCAGCGGCCTTGGGATCCCGGCCGATCCGCCGGAAGTCTTCCGGCACCAGGCCTAACCCCATACCCAGCATCACACTCGCCAGGGCCAGAGGCAACAAAACACTTGTGAGAAAGCTGCTCTGCACTGGGGGCGGCCGATGCGGGCTGTCGCAGGTGACCTATGGGGTATTGACCTTAAAGGAAGGTCAGTCCGGAGTGCCTGGTGCGGATCGCCCTGGTCTTGTCCTTTCTCGAGCACAGGCAGCACCAGATGCGATACGAGAAGGCACGCTCCCCGATTTCTGCATGCACTGGGAACTGGCCACGTCTCCTTCTTCCCCTTTTGCCCCAGCTGTGATCTGGGCCGTCAGCCGGTGCCCGTGCGGGCAATGTCGAGCACGTCGGCCATGGAGCGGATCTGATCGATCGTGTCCTGCAGCTGGCCGTCACTGCTGAGCTCCACCCGCAGGTCGATGCGGGCGGGTTTGCCGGGGGTGGTGCGCACCCGGGCATCGCTCACGTTGATGCGGTGATCGGAGAGGCGGGTGAGGATGTCCTTCAGAACGCCCACCCGGTCGAGCACCTCGATGCGCAGCTGGACCGGGTAACGGCGGCGCTGCTCCTCCGCCGCGGCAGGGTTCCAGCGCACGGGGAGCCGCCGTTCCCCAGGCACCTGGGAGAGGTTGTTGCAATCCTGTCGGTGGATCGTGATGCCGTGGTTGCCCAGGGCCACCGTGCCCACGATGGGCGCTCCTGGAAGGGGGCTGCAACACCCTCCCAGTCGGTACTCCAGCCCCTCCAGGCCGAGGATCGGGCTGCCCGACACCGGAGTGGACGGCGCGGTGGCCTGGGCGGCGGCGGCCACCCCCGCGGCCACCGCCTCATTGCTGGGGGGCGGGGTGGCGGTGGCCGCCGCCAACCGGATCTCTTCCCGCAGGCGGTTCACCACCTGCTGCAGGGTGACACCCCCGAAGCCCAGGGAGGCCAGCAGGTCTTCCGTGCCCACCAGGTTGCAGCGGCGGGCCACACGGGCCATGGCTTCACCTTTCAGGAGGGCGTCGAAGCCCTCCCGACCCAGCTCCCGCTCCAGCATGTCCGTGCCGCGCAGGATGTTGTCTTCCCGGTGGCTGCGTTTGTACCAGGCGCGGATGCGGTTGCGGGCGGTGGGGGTGGCGACGAAATTCAGCCAATCCAGGCTGGGATGGGCCCCCTTGCCCGTGATCACCTGCACGAAATCCCCATTCTGGAGCTGGGTGGCCAGGGGGCAGAGGCGATCGTTGATCCTCACCCCCTGGCAATGGTTGCCCACTTCGGAGTGAATGCGATAAGCAAAATCCACAGCCGTGGATCCCTTGCGCAATCCCACCACATCCCCCTTCGGAGTGAAGACGAACACCTCCTCATCGAAGAGGTCTTCCTTGATCGAAGCCAGATAGTCGCTG
>JBIIHR010000072.1:0-5940 GCA_044235655.1 Cyanobium sp.
GGGGCACCTTTGGCTCACCCTCACCGATGGGGAGGCCACCGTGCAGGCCGTGATCTGGTCGTCCCAGCTGCGCAAGCTCAGCTTTGTGCCCGAAGACGGCGATGGTGTCACGG
The DNA here is from genome assembly GCA_044235655.1 of Cyanobium sp. Lineage (GTDB taxonomy): Bacteria > Cyanobacteriota > Cyanobacteriia > PCC-6307 > Cyanobiaceae > Cyanobium. The sequence continues at coordinate 114 of JBIIHR010000072.1, forward strand.
TCGTGGGCAAGCTTAACTTCTGGACGGCACGGGCGGCCCTGTCGGTGCAGATCCTGGATGTGCGGCCCAGTCTCACGGCCGTGATGCGGCGCTTTGAAGCGGTCCGGGCCCGGCTGGCTCCCGAGGGCTTCTTCGACCCCGACCGCAAACGGCCCCTGCCCCCCTGGCCTTCCCGCATCGCCCTGCTCACGAGCGTGCCCAGCTCTGCTCTGGCCGACATGCTGCGCACCGTCAGCGAGCGCTGGCCGCTCACCGCCCTGGTGGTGGTACCCGTGCCCGTTCAGGGGGCGGTGGAGGGCAGGGTGTGCGAGGTGATTCAGCGCCTGGCAGCCCAGGCCGATTCCCTGGGCCTGGAGGCCCTGGTGCTGGCCCGGGGCGGCGGAAGCCGGGAGGATCTGGCGCTGTTCGATGGGGAAGATCTGGCCCGGGCCCTGGCGGCCTTTCCCCGACCCGTGGTCTGCGGCCTCGGCCATGAGGACGACACCACCATTGCCGATCTGGTGGCGGACTACCGGGCCGCAACGCCCACCGCTGCCCTGGTGGCCCTCCTCCCCGATCAGATGGCGGAACGGGCCGCCCTCCTGCAGATGCGGAGCCATCTGCGCCAGGTGGTGGGCTGGCGCCTGCAGTCGCTGCGCCGCCAGCTGCAACAGCAACAGACCCGTCTGGAGCCACTCCATCCCCGCCGGCGGCTGCAGGTGGAGCGCCGGCGACTGGCCCATCAGCGTCAATTGCTGAAAGCCCTCTCCCCACGCCATCTACTGGAGCGGGGCTTTGGTTTGCTGCGGGATCCCCAGGGCCGGGTGGTGCGCTCCATTCACCAGGTGTCCCCGCGGGATACGGTGAATCTCCAGCTCATGGATGGGAGCCTGGATCTGTTGATCCAACGGGTTCATCCCTCTCCCGCCGCCGATTCCTGATGACGGATTCCCGCAGCGACCGACCCAAGTCCCGATCTCGCCCGTCCCGCCGCTCCGAGGCGGCCCCGCCCGATCCAGCGGTGGCCCAGCTCACCTACAGAGAGGCCCAGGCCGCCCTGGAGCGCAGCCTGGTGGAACTCCAATCCGACGATCTGGACGTGGAGCGGATGACCGAGCTTTATCAGCTGGCCTGCGCCTATGCCGACCGCTGTGACACCCTCCTTCAATCCGTGGAGGCTGAAGTGATGCTCTGGGATCCCGACCAGCCCGAGGCCCCGCCCCAACCCCTGAACCCATGACCCCAAGTCCCTCCTCGCCCCATCCAGCTGGGGCGCCGCTCCGCCCCCTGGCCTGGATCTATCTCGCCCTGGCGGTGGCTGGGGCTGTTCTGCCCTGGCTGGCCAACCTGGCCTTCATCCGCAGCACGGGCCAGCCCTTTGATCTGATCCTGTTCGTGCAACAGGCCAACGCCAATCCTGCGGCCCAATCCCTCTCCCGTGATCTGGCGGTTGGGGCCACGGCGGTCACGATCTGGATGGTGGTGGAAAGCCGGCGCCTGAAGATGCGGGGGTTGGTGTGGGTGCTGTTGAGTTGCGTCACCGTGGCCTTTGCGTTCGGCGCGCCCCTCTTCCTTCATCTGCGGGAGCGTCGTCTTCAGGAGCTTGCCCGTGAGGGAGAGCGAACTGCCTAGGCGAGCAGGCCGCGCACAAGAAAAACACGCACAAAAAAACGCTGGCCTGAGCCAGCGTTTTGAGGGGCACTTGGCTTCCGCAGGGGGCCTCAGCGGTAGACCCCGTCGTTGATCCGGTCGAACCCTTCATTGAGGGCGATGGAGGGGGGGGTGACCGTGAAGTTGGCCTTGTACTTCTCGAACAGGTCCTTCTGGCGGGCGGTCAGGTCCAGCTTGAGAACGTCATCCACGCTGGTGTACGGGCCGCCGAGGACGATCTTCCCGGCCAGGGTGGGGTACATGCCGGGGTACTGCTGGAAACGTCGCACGGAGGAGTTGTTGAGATCCACCTTGCCGGCGGACTCCGCAATCTTGTCGTCAGCCACGTTGCGACGGTCCGCAGCCTGGGCGGCACCGGGAAGCCAGAGGCTCACGAGCAGACCGGCCAGGGCAACACCACCCATCAACCAGGCAAGCAGCCGCTTCATCACGCCAACACTCCGTTGAGGAAACTTCAACGTTACAGAACCCCTGTGGATCCACCGCCTGGCGGATCTCCGCCATTCGCAGTTCTTCAGATCAGCCCACTCAGATGGGGGGCGACAAGGGCCGCCCCGAAAAAGAGTCCATCCACCAACAGGGTGGAAGCCAGGGCGGCAGCAGCCACCCGACAGGCCCAATCCCCTTCCCAGAGCTGACGGGACACCAACAGAATCCACCACCCTGCCAGGGCCAGGGCCAGCAGGGGCAGGGGGTGGAGGAGGGCCTGGGCCGCGCTCTGGAGCAGCAGGCCAGACTCAACAGGGCTCGCCTGCACCACCTGAGGCCAGAGGGGCATCAGGCCGGTGACGGCAATCAGACCATCCGTGGCGGCCGTGCCCAGGAGGGAGGCCAGGTAAAACCAGGCGCCCACCCGCCAACGGGTCTGGAGACCCCCCAGGGCCAGGGGCAGGGCAAAGGCTTCAATCGGCAAGTGCCAGAAGGGATACTCCCGACCCCATCCCCAGAACAGGGATCCTCCCAGCCAGCTTCCGGCGAAGCCCACCAGCAGAGTCCCCACCCGCTGGCGGGTGGGATTGGGATGGAAGGCCAAGAGAAGGGCCAAGACCAGCAGGGGGACGGTTCCCAGGGCCGCACCCATGGGGGAGAGGCGCACCAGGGGAGCCTGGAGAAACACCGGACCCAGGGTGAGGAAGGCGGCCAGGGCCGGAAGCCCCCATTCGCCCAAGGCGTCCATTGGTCTGGCCTGCAGGGAAGGGGCTGGAAAGCTGCTCGGCGGGAGCCCGATCACTGCGGCTGTGAAGAAAGATGACCAACCTTAAAGGGTGTCTGCCTTGGCACGCGAAGAGCCTGGGCATAAGGTCGCACAAAATTGCCAGTCACATGTCGCTTGCCAACCCAGCCCAGCCCCTCTCCCTGCTGGAGGCCTGTTGGCATGCCCTGGTGCTGGGCGTGGTGCAAGGGCTGACGGAATTCCTGCCGATCAGTAGCACCGCTCACTTGAAGGTGGTGCCCGTGCTTCTGGGCTGGGGCGACCCCGGGGTGGCGGTGACGGCCGTGATTCAGCTGGGCAGCATCGCGGCGGTGTTGGCCTACTTCCGCAATGATCTGGTTGAGGTGATGCGCGGAATCTCCAGGGCCTTTCGCCATGGCCAGTGGAGCGATCCCCAGGCTCGGCTCGGGGTGGCCATCGCCCTGGGCACCATCCCCATCCTGATTGCCGGCCTTTTGCTCAAAAAGTTTGTGCCCGATTACGACGCCTCGCCGCTGCGGAGCATGACGTCGATCGGGGTCGTGTCCATCGTGATGGCCCTCTTGCTGGCGTTGGCCGAGCTGTTGGGTCGCCGCCGCCGAACCCTTCGCGATGTGCTCCCCCGGGATGGGGTGTTGGTGGGATTGGCCCAGGCCCTTGCCCTCGTGCCCGGGGTCTCCCGCTCCGGCAGCACCCTCACGGCCTCTCTCTTTGATGGATGGCAGCGGGCCGCGGCTGCCCGTTTCTCCTTCCTGCTGGGAATTCCGGCCATCACCCTGGCCGGTCTCGTGGAACTCAAGGGGGCCTTTGAAGCTCCCGCCAACGGAGGGCCGCTGCCGATGGTGGTGGGCATCCTGTCGGCCGCCGTGGTGTCCTGGCTGGCCATTGCCTGGTTGCTGCGCTTCCTGCAAAACCATGGCACCTGGGTGTTTGTGGCCTATCGCCTGATCTTTGGGGTGGTGATCCTGCTGTTCTTCCGTCAAGCCATCTGAGCAGGCCATCTCGGCTCCCCTCAGCGAGTCCACGAAAGCTGCAAACTGAAGAGGTTTCCCAGCCTTCCAGCTGTGTGGATTGAGCCGCCTGCCGGGATTCCTCTCCAGAGCCCTCAGGCCGGAGACCCTCCACGCCTTCCCCAGCCCGCTGAGGTCGTTGGGGTTGAGCCCGGTTCGATCGGGGAGGAGCTCGGCTTTCAGTGTGGCGATCGGCTGCTCAGCATCAACGGCATCCGTCCGCGCGATCTCATCGACCTGCAGATTCTCTGCGGGGAGGAGGAGCTCACCTTGGAGGTGGAGGATCCCCAGGGGAGCCTTCACCGGGTGGAGTTGGAGAAGGAGGCGGATGACGGACTGGGACTCGTGTTTCGGGAGGCGCTTTTTGATGGCCTGAAGCAATGCAACAACCACTGCCCCTTCTGCTTCATCGATCAGCAACCCCCCGGCCATCGGCGCAGCCTCTATCTCAAGGATGATGACTACCGCCTGAGTTTTCTTTACGGCTCTTACCTCACCCTCACCAATCTCAGCTCAGCGGACTGGCAGCGGATCGAGGACCAACGGCTCTCTCCGCTTTACGTTTCTGTTCACGCCACCGATCCGGAGCTCCGCAGCCGCTTGCTGGTCAATCCCAGGGGAGCTCTGCTGATGGAGCAACTGGCCTGGTTCGCCGAGCGGCGCCTCCAGGTGCATGCCCAGGTTGTGGTCTGTCCGGGGCTGAATGACGGTGCAGCCCTCACCCACACGCTGACCGATCTGGCTCGTTTTGCGGAGGGGGATTGGCCAGCGGTGCTCTCTACGGCTGTGGTTCCCGTAGGCCTCACCCGGTTTCGTCCCCCTGGGGATGCCCTCCGCCCCGTGGAGCCCGCCTGCGCCCAGGCGGTGATTCGCGAGGTGGAGCCCCTGCAGAAGCACTTCCTCCAGACCCTCGGGAGCCGTTTTGCCTGGCTCTCGGATGAGTGGTATCTCTTGGCCGGCCTCCCCCTGCCGCCCCGGCCCAGTTACGAAAATCTGCCCCAGCAGGAGAACGGGGTGGGCAGCATTCGCGCCTTTCTGGAAGCGCTCGAGCTGGCGACCACCGACCTGCCGCGGGCCTTGACACGGCCGCGGCGCCTGAGCTGGGTGGTGGGCGCTCTGGTGGCCCAGGCGCTCCAGCCGGTGGTCGATCGCCTCAACGGGATCCAGGGCCTGGAGCTCCTCCTCCATGGTCTCCCCAGTCCCTACTGGGGACAGGAGCTGGTGGTGACGGGATTGCTGACCGGTGCAGATCTGCTGCAGGGGTTGGCAGACCTGGATCTTGGGGAGGAGCTCCTGTTGCCATCGGTGATGTTGCGCCAGGGAGAGCCTGTGTTTTTGGACGACACCACCCTGGAAGAGGTGGCCCTCCAACTGCCCGTTCCGATCCGCTTGGTCACGGGGGCGGAAGATCTGGTGGCCGTTTGCAGCGGCAGGCCTGGCGAGGGTGCCTAAGCTCCTGCGGTTTGCTGCTTGGCCCGTGGGGCGCTCCCAGTTCGTTTGTACAGCGCTCCTCTTCACCGCCGCTGGTTTTGGTGGTGGTGTCCTGCCGGGCCTGGCCTCTTCTGCCTCTCCCCCCGTGCCCCAGGAGGCACCTTCAACTCCGGCACCCACTCCAACTCCCCCTTCCCAGCCCGCCACAACCCTTCCCCTTTTGCCCCGCCAGGTGTTGCCCCTTGCACCCAAGGTGCTCGGCCCCCGGCCCAAGTCGAACCCCAAGGTGATGCCGCCGGCCTCCAAGCGCCTGCCTGCCGATCAACCGGATCTGGTGGCCCCTGCCCCCTTGGCTCTCCCGAACCAGCCTCAGCAGGTGCGCATCGAGGAACTGCGTCCGATCAGCCTGGAGGAAGCGGAAACCATTGCGGAAGTCAACAGCCCGGATCTCAAGATCTTCTCCAGCCAGGTGGATCAGGCCCAATCGGCACTCAGAGCGGAGATCGCGCGTTGGTATCCCACGCTCAGCCTCAATGCCAACAGC
>JBIIHR010000073.1:0-5930 GCA_044235655.1 Cyanobium sp.
AGCAGATGCCTCCCGGCACGTTGACATCGAACAGGTGCACCTTGCGGTGCTTGGCCCGCAGGCGCCCCTGGGGATCAATCACGGTGGCCGTGTTGTAGAGCCGTCCGTCGGCGCCCCGCTCGGGGATGGAGCCGGCGATCACGCTCACCCCATGGCGCCGCGCCAGCCGGGCCACCATCGCCAGCGACTCTGACGGCCCCTCCGTGAGATCGGCCCCTCCATCGGGGATGGGTTCGGCGTAGGCCCCGAAGCGGGCCGCGGCATAGGGGGCGTTCCAGATCTCCGGCAGCATCAGCAGCCGGGGCCTGGGGCGCCCCGGTGCGGGCTGCAGGGCCCTCTCCAGCCAGGCTTCCGCGTGGCGGCGATTGGCGCCCGGATCGTCGCCGGCGGCGAGCTGCACCAGGGCCACCGGGAGGGTCGGGGATGAAGGCATGGCCATCAGCTCCAGCTTCGCCACACTGTGTTCCATGAACCACCCTTCTCCGCGTCCCCGTCTGGTGGTGCTCGACGGCCACACCACCAACCCCGGCGACCTCTCCTGGGCGCCCCTGGAGGCCCTCGGGGAGCTCACGGTGCATGCACGCACCTCCAGGGAGGAGGTGGCCGGGCGCATCGCAGGCGCCGATGTGGTGCTCACCAACAAGACCCGCCTCGACGCTGAGGCGCTGGCGGCCGCGCCTCGGCTGCGCGGCATTGCCGTTCTTGCCACGGGCCACGACGTGGTGGATGGGGTCGCCGCCCGCCGCCTGGGGATCCCGGTGTGCAATGTGCCGGAATACGGCACGGCGTCGGTGGCCCAGGCCGTGTTTGCCCTGCTGCTGGAGCTCACCAACCACAGCGGCCATCTGGCGGCGGCGGTGCGCCAGGGGCGCTGGTCGAGCAGCCCCGATTTCTGCTTCTGGGACGAGCCCCTTGTGGAGTTGGCGGGCCTCACCTTCGGGGTGGTGGGACACGGCCGCATCGGCGATGCGGTGGCCCGCATCGCCCGGGCCTTTGGCATGGAGGTGCTCAGCCATCGCCGCCAGGCCCTGCCCGGCGATGTCGACCTGGAGACCCTGCTGGCCCAGAGCGATGTGGTGAGCCTCCACTGTCCGCTCACACCCCACACCCTCGGCCTGCTCAATGCCGAGCGCCTCGCCCGCCTGCGTCCCGGTGCCCTGCTGCTCAACACCGCCCGTGGCGCCCTGGTGGAGGAGGCGGCCCTGGTGGATGCGCTGCAGAGCGGCCATCTCGGCGGGGCCGGCCTGGATGTGCTCTGCGTGGAGCCGCCGGGTCCCGACCATCCCCTGCTGAGGGCGCCCCGCTGCGTCATCACCCCCCATGTGGCCTGGGCCAGCCGCGCCGCCCGCCACCGCCTCATCGAGGCCACCGCCACCAACGTGGACGCCCTCCTGGCCGGATCGCCCATCCATGTGGTGAATCCGGGGTGAGCCCCCTCAGGCCGGCTTGGTGGCGACCACCGCGAAGAAGGGGTCTCCCTTCGCACCGAACAGCCCCCCCACCCCCAGGGCGCGGGTGGATTCGGCCACCACCGTGGGTGTTGGCCAGCCCTGGGCCATGAGCACCTCGCCCACATAGCTCAGGTGTTCACGGTCGCCGGAATCCGCCCAGATCAGGGGCGCCTTGGTGAAGAACATCCGGTTGGAGAACGCCACGATCAGCTGGCCGCCCGGCCGGGTGATCCGCCACAGCTCTGCCGCCACCGCCTCTGGATATTGCAGATATTGCCAACCGGCCACGATCAAGGTGGCATCCACGCTGGCGCTCTCCAGGGGCAGGGTCTGATCTTCGTTGAGGTTCTGCACCCATCGGCGCGTCAGCCGTGGATTGGCCTCCAGCTCCCTGGCATTGAGTCCATGGCCGATCACGCTGCTGTAGGAGACGTCCTCCGGCAGATGGGACACCCAGCTCGACATCAGATCCAGCACCACCGCATCCGCCGGGATGCGCTCCCGGTAGAGCTGGGTGAGTCGCTGCCGGAAGGCCGCGTCCAGATGCTGCACGAAGCGAGGTTCGGCATAAAACAGCATGTCGTCGCTGCCATCCCACTTCCGTCGCTGCGCCTCCGTGAGCACCTGCACCACCATGCGGCCTGGCTTCCCGTTCACCTGACCATTCTGAAGGAACCACACCACACCTGGTGTACATCAGTGCCAAAACACAGACACCCCCGAGTCGTCTGCCCTTCTTCCGCCCAGCACCAGTTCGCCGCCCCATAGGATGGATGCATGACCGTTGCCGCCAGCAGCCGGCCGGACCTGGCGGCCCTGTTTCCCTTCCCCCTGGATCCCTTCCAGCTGGAGGCGATTGATGCGCTAAACCAGGGCCATTCGGTGGTGGTGAGCGCCCCCACCGGCTCCGGCAAGACCCTGGTGGGGGAATATGCCATCCACCGGGCCCTGGCCCATGGCCGCAAGGTTTTTTACACCACGCCTCTCAAGGCCCTCTCCAACCAGAAGCTCAGAGATTTCCGCCACCAGTTCGGCGCTGAGAAGGTGGGCCTGCTCACGGGTGATCTGAGCGTGAACCGGGAGGCCTCGATCGTGGTGATGACCACCGAGATCTTCCGCAACATGCTCTATGCGGAAATCGACCATCCGGACGACGACCCCCTGGAAGGGGTGGAGACGGTGGTGCTTGATGAGTGCCATTACATGAACGACTCCCAGCGGGGCACCGTGTGGGAGGAATCGATCATCCACTGCCCTCCCCCCATCCAGCTGGTGGCCCTGTCGGCCACCGTGGCCAATGCGGGCCAACTCACGGATTGGATCGAGCGCGTGCATGGCCCCACCCGGCTGGTGCTCAGCGACCACCGGCCCGTGCCCCTGGCCTTCAGCTTCTGCAGCGCCAAGGGGCTCCACCCCCTCCTCAACGAGGAGGGCACCGGGCTCCACCCCAACTGCAAGGTGTGGCGGCCCCCCAAAACCACCCGCCGCAAGGGTGACCGCTCCCCCAAGCCCCCCCAGCCAGAGGCGCCCCCCCTGGGCTTTGTGGTGGCCCAGATGGCGGAGCGAGACATGCTGCCCGCCATCTACTTCATCTTCAGCCGCCGCGGTTGCGACCGGGGCGTGCGCGACCTGGGTAATGCCTGCCTTGTGAGCAAAGACGAGCAGGCGCGGATCGCTGCGCGCTTTGACATCTTTCGCGCCACCACGCCCGAGGCCGTGCGGGAGGGCCACGCCGAAGCCCTGCTGCGGGGTATCGCCTCCCACCACGCTGGCGTGCTCCCCGCCTGGAAGGAACTGATCGAGGAGCTGTTTCAGCAGGGGTTGATCAAGGTGGTGTTCGCCACCGAAACCCTGGCAGCCGGCATCAACATGCCGGCCCGCACCACGGTGATCTCCGCCCTCTCCAAGCGCACCGAGCGGGGCCATCGCCCCCTGATGGGCAGCGAATTCCTGCAGATGGCCGGCCGGGCCGGCCGGCGGGGTCTGGATTCCCAGGGCTATGTCGTCACCGTGCAAAGTCGCTTCGAGGGGGTGCGGGAGGCCGGTCAGCTGGCCACCGCCCCGGCCGATCCCCTGGTGAGTCAGTTCACCCCCAGCTACGGCATGGTGCTGAACCTGCTGCAGCGCTACAACCTGGCCAAGGCCAGGGAGCTGGTGGAGCGCAGCTTTGGTCGCTATCTGGCCACCCTGGATCTGGCGGACGACCAGGCCGCCATCGATGACTTGCGTGCCCAGCTGGCCCAGCTGCACAGCGGCTCTGTGGATGTGCCCTGGGAAGACTTCGAGGCCTACGAAAAGGAACGGGGTCGGCTGCGGGAGGAGCGGCGCCTGCTGCGCATCCTCCAGCAACAGGCCGAAGAAACCCTGGCCCATGAGCTCACCCTGGCCCTGCAGTTCAGCAGCGAGGGCACCCTGGTGAGCCTCAAGGCGCCCCAGCTCCGGGGGGGGGTCTGCCCGGCGGTGATCGTGGAGAAGGTGAAAGGGCCCGGCCAGTTCCCCCTGCTCCTCTGCCTCACGGACGACAACCTCTGGATCCTGGTGCCCTGCACCGCCGTGGTGAGCCTCCACGCCGAGCTCAGCTGCCTGCAGGTGAGCCAGCTGGAGCCTCCCGAGCTGCACCGCGCCGGCGAGCTTCGCCACGGGGATCAGGCCAGCGGCGGCCTGGCCCTGGCGGTGGCCTCCATGGCCCGCCGCCACGACATGCACACCCCCCAGTACGACCTGGCCGGGGAGGTCCGCAGCCAGGCGGAGATCGTGCGCGAGCTGGAGGCGGAGCTGGAGGGCCACCCCGCCCACCGTTGGGGCGACCGCAAGCACCTCAAGAAACACCGGCGCCGCATGGAGGAGCTGGAGCTGGAGCTGGAAGAGCGCCAGAAGCTGCTCCACTTCCGTTCCAACCGCCACTGGGACACCTTCCTGGCCCTGATCGAGATCCTGCGCTTCTTCGGCGCCCTCGGTGGGGAGAACGGCCTGGAGCCCACCGAGGTGGGCCGCACCGTGGCCGCCCTGCGGGGCGACAACGAACTCTGGCTGGGCCTGGCCCTGATGAGCGGCCACCTCGATGCCCTGGAGCCTGCCGATCTGGCGGCCGTGCTGGAGGCCATCTCCACCGAAGTGAACCGCCCTGATCTCTGGTGCGGCTTCCCGCCGCCCCCTGCTGCAGAGGAGGCCCTCCACGACATCCGGGCCCTGAGGCGCCAGCTGGAGCGCCAGCAGGAGCAGGGGCGGGTGGTGGTGCCCGTGTGGTGGGAGCCGGAACTCACGGGTCTGGTGGCCCGCTGGGCCCGGGGCGCCTCCTGGAGTGAGGTGATCGGCAACACCTCCCTGGATGAGGGCGATGTGGTGCGGGTGCTCCGCCGCACCGTGGATCTGCTCGCCCAGATCCCCTACTGCGAAGCCATCAGCGACCAGTTGCGCCGTAATGCCCGCCGGGCCCTCGGGGCCATCAACCGTTTTCCTGTGTGCGAAGTGGAAGATCTGCTGGGGGCTTCATCGGGGCCTCAGGACAAGCCAGATGAACAGCAGCAGGCCGCTGATGCTCACGACGGCGTAGATGGTGTCGGCGTAGGGGGTCCAGATCATGGGGCTGGGGCGGGAACAGATCTCTGATATTGCGTGAGAGCGGCTAGACACCATTTGAAATGGGAATCCTTCTACTCCTGATCATTTGTCATGCGGCGATTGCGAATGCATGGCTTTACGAAGGATGAAAATATGGTTTGCTGCATCAGAAAAAAGGTGACGATTAAAGCGGAAATAGAAGAGATGAAGCAAAAGTCTCCCTGCGATCAATGAAGAGATGCAACAGCATTGGACGGATCAAAAGCAACCTGCTACTTCTGGCGAAGTGGCCTGACGCCAATGACCAGCATCTTGTTTCCATTGCGCAAGCGTCCTGTTTACAGCTACAAAACTGAAGCGCGGAATTTTGGGGCATGGCGCTCTGGTGGCCGTTTGCATGCAGGGTGTGACTTGCTTGCCGATAGGGGCACGGAGATCCTTGCAATTGAAAATGGGACGATCATCCAAGGGCCCTATTATTTTTACAGTAGTACGTATGCTTTGGAAGTCAAACACGATAGTGGCATTGTTGTCAGGTATGGTGAAATTCTGCAAACAGTTCCACGTGGGATCAGTCCTGGGGCTCGGGTTTCCAAAGGCCAAGTAATTGCCTACGTGGGACTGCTGGACAGTGGTTCGTCAATGCTGCATTTTGAGATGTACAAAGGGACTGCCAACGGTGAGCTGACAACTGGCACAGGGCCCTACCGGAGACGATCGGATTTGATCGATCCCACACCCTTTCTCGATGCGGCCCTGGTGGGTACTCCAAAACCGCTCCAGCCAGGAGAGGCACGAGCCAATGATCACGTGTCTTCCGTGTTGAATCTCAGGAGTCAACCCAATCCCGATGCTTCTCTCGTGACAACTCTCAGTCCTGGTACGGTCGCCAAGCTCGTACGGAGTGTGACTGGCGGA
>JBIIHR010000074.1:0-5921 GCA_044235655.1 Cyanobium sp.
GGCCTGGAGCGACTGCTCGAATGCGGCCCACTGCAGCGGCACTTCGGCCTGAGTGCGGAGGAGGCGGGGGCGATCACGGAGCTGCTGCAACGCTACGGCTTTCGCTGGGGTCTGGGGGCAGCAGATCGCCAGGGCGACCCCACCCACAGCCTGGGCTGGACCATCGACCGGCTTCTCCTGGGCCTGGTGTTGCCCGAACCCGACGGCACCTGGGACACCGACACCGCACCCGCCCGGCCCCCGGCCCCCCTGGAGATGGGGGGCAAAGCGCTGCACCTGTTGCTGCGACTCAGGCACTGGCTCACGGTGCTGGGGATATCCCGCTCCTGCCCGGAGTGGGTGGACCGGCTGCGGGCCCTGCTCAACGACCTCTTCGGCGAGGAGGTGCCAACGGATCCGGAGCTCACCTCTCTGCACACGGCCCTGGAGGACTGGCGGGTCGGTGCGGAGGGCCATGACCTTCTTCTGGATCCAGCCGTTGTGGGAGCGGTGCTGAAGGAGCGGCTGACGATGGACAGCGGCCGTTTCGGCCATCGCAGCGGGGCCCTCACCATCAGCGCCCTGGAACCGATGCGGGCAATTCCCCATCGGGTGCTGGTGTTGATGGGACTCGATGCGGGGGTGTTTCCACGGCAAGGCGAGCGGCCGGGCTTCCACCTGATGGAGGCGACCAGGAGGCTGGGGGATCCGGATCCCGCTGATCAGGACCGCTATGCCCTGCTGGAGGCCCTGCTTTCAGCCCGAGATGCTCTCCTGATCACCTGGAACTGCAGGGATGAGCGCACCGGCGTCAGCAAGCCGCCCTCAGCCCCGGTGCAGCAGTGGTTGCTGTGGCTCCAAAGCATCCTGCCGGCAGCGGAGGCGGAGGCCCTCCTGGTGAACCACGAACCCAACCCCCTGGCCCCCGCCAACTTTCAGCCCCAGGCCAGCCGCCCCCCAGCCAGTTGCGACCGTCGCCTGCTGGAGGCCTGTCAGCGTCTGGAGGCCGGCATCGGGTTCCCCCCCAAGGGGTTGGCCAGCCAGGTGCTCGCCCCTCGGGAGGGGGCCCTGCCAACAGGGGAGGATCCCTTTGCAGAGCTGCGGGACTGGTTGATGACCCCCCAGACGGTGTGGCTGCGGGAGCTGGGGATGCGGCCCAGAGAACGGGAGGACGACGTGGAGGATCTGGAGCCCCTGGAGCTGGGGGAACGGGAGCGGGCGGCCCTGTTCCGAGAGGTCCTCGCGCCAGCCCAGCCTCTGGCGCCCCCGGACGATGGGGAGGCCTGGCTACGGCGCCACCGGGGGGAAGGAACCTTTCCGCCGGGTCAGGGCGCGGCCCTGGAAGCCGACACGCTGCAGGAGCGCTGGGAGAGCCTGGCGGCCACGCTCGAACCCCTGGGAGCAGGGCGGACCCTCCCCCTGCAGTGGGGTGCCTGGGCGGGTTGCCCCACCCTGCGGGGCGATGCGGTGGTGCTGGTGCATCCGGGGCGGGATCGGGCGGCCCACCGCCTGGATCTTTGGTTGCAGCTGCAGCTGGCGGCGGCGGCCCTGGAGGAGGCCCCACCCCAGCGGGGCGTTCTGATCGCCAGGGGAGGGAATGCCAAGAAAGACAGCTTTGCCATCCAACTCACCTTCCGGGCCCCCACCCCAGAGGAGGCCAGGGCTGAGTTGGCCCGGCTCTGGCAGCTGCGCCAGGCCTGGCGATCCTCCTGCTGGCCTGTGCCTCCGGAAACGGGCTGGATGTGGATGGAGAAGGGCTGTCCTGACGTCGACAGCAAGATGTTTGGGAAGGTGGTGGAGGCCTGGGAGGGCAGCGGCTTTTCCAGCGGAGGGGAACGGAAGCGGGAGGAGATGCAGATCTGCTTCGGGAGCCAGCGCACCCTCAAGTCACTGGTGGAAGATCTGCCCTTTGGGGAGCAGGCCCAAAACCTCCTGGGGCCCATCTGGCAGGCCGTTCTCTCCGCCAAGGAGGCCAGTCGCTGATGGCCCCCCACCCCCAAGGCCCTACAACCTCCCAGCCCGAGCAGGACTTCCAGCCCAATGCCTTTCCCCTGGATCCGGGGCTGCGGTTGCTGGAGGCCAGCGCAGGCACCGGCAAGACCTTTGCCCTGGCCCATCTCACCCTGCGCCTGCTCACGGAGAGGGCCATCCCCCTGCGGCGCCTGCTGGTGGTGACCTTCACCGACGCCGCGGCCGCAGAACTGCGGGAACGGATCGGCCGCCGTCTGCAGCAGGCCCTCAGTGGGCTGCAGGATCCCGGGTGGGAGCCACCGGATGCGGTGCTGGCGGACTGGCTTGCGGATCAGCGCCGATCCTCCCGAGCCGGGGAAACGGTGATGCGCTTGCTGCTGGCCCTGGAAGACCTGGATGGGGCCGACATCACCACCATCCATGGCTTCTGCCAGCGGAGCCTCCAGCGCCATGCCCTGGAAGCCCAGCGTCCACCGGGTCTGACCCTCGACAGCGAGGGGGACACCCTGTTGGAACAGGTGGTGCACAGCTACTGGCAAGAGCAGGTGTTGGGCCTGCCCCCTCACCTGATCCGGGGGCTGAGCCGCCAGGGAATGAAGCCCAAAGCCCTCCGATCCCTCCTGCGCACCCTGGACAGCGATCCTGGACTGGAGCTCGATCCCCTGCCCGAGGAGCTGCCCCTGGACACGCCCCTGGACACGGCTCTGCCGGAGCTGTGGCACCAACGCTGGCATCAGTTCAAAGACCAGTGGCAACGGCGGGGCCCGGCCCTGATGGAGGCGCTCTTCTCCCAGGCCAGGGAGTGGAAGGCGGCCGGTTTCAAATACCCGCCCCCCTATGTGTTGAAGCCATCCGGCAGCAAAAGCTGTAGCGCCGTGGACGCCTTCATCGCCAGCCATGGCGACCAGGCCCCTCCCTACGACCAGGTGTTGGGGCAGGACACGCTCAAGAGCTTTCTCCACCCGGGCACCTTCTGCAAAGTCGTCCGCGAAGCGGAGGGGACGGGTCCCCGGCCGATTCAGCTTCCCGAGCGCCCCCTGATGGAGGCCGTCGCCGAGCTGGTGGATGGCCCGGCCGAACTGGCCCTGCTCCATGCGTGCCACTGGGGGCGCCGGGAACTGGCCCGCAGGCGCCAGTGCCTGGGGCTCTGCTCCTATGCCGAACTCCTCAGCGGTCTGGATCCTGGCGCCGAAGCCACGGCCCCCACCCCCCTGCTGGCCGCGGTGGCTGATCGCTACAGCGCGGCCCTGATCGATGAGTTTCAGGACACGGATCCGATCCAATGGCGGATCCTGCGGCTGGCCTTCGGTGGGGGGGAGCATCTGCTGGTGATGGTGGGTGACCCCAAGCAGGCGATCTACCGCTTCCGGGGTGGCGATCTGGCCACCTATCTGGCGGCCCGCTCAGCCGCCCAGAGCTGTTATCAGATGCGGGACAACCGGCGCTCCACTCCCGAGTTGATCGCAGCCCTCAACGCCTTTTTCGGGCGGGGGCTGCCCCGCTCCCAGCTGGCCATGCCCCTGCTGGAGGCCAAAGCGACCCGGGGGGGAGATGGGCAGGTGCCCATGGAGCTCCTTTGGCTGGGCCGGTCGTCCACCTTGCCCAGCAGCTCCGAGGTGGAATCCCTTTTGCCGGCCCAGATGGCCACCTACGTGGCCCAGCTGCTGGCGCATCCCCCAAGCCTGCTGGAGAGCACGGGGGAACGGGCCCTGGAGCCTGACGACGTCTGTTTGCTGGTGGGGACCCACACCCAGGCGGAGGACCTGCGCCAAGCGCTGCAGGATCTCGGCATCGCCAGCCGCCTGGTGAGCCAGGCCGATGTGTTTGCCACCCCCGCAGCGACAGCCCTGCAACGGCTGCTCGATGCCCTTGCCGATCCAGCCGATGCCAACCGGCTTCGGCTCCTGGCCGCCTCTCCCCTGGTGGGATGGAGTGCGGAAGCCCTCCGGGAGGCCCCTCCCCTGCATTGGAGTGCCTTGGCCTCCAGGTTGCAACGCATGGCCCAGCTCTGGCCCCAGCAGGGTCTGCTGGGGTCCCTGGGCGCAGTGCTCACGCCGGAGCAAATGGCAAGCCATGCCAGGGGGGGACGCTTCCTGGCGGATCTTCAACAGGTGTCCGAGCTGGTGCAACAGCGGGTGCACCGGGAGCGGCTCGGTCCCCACGCCACCGCCCGCTGGCTCCGGAGGAGACGACAGGCCGAGCTGGAGAAGGTGCCCGAAACGGAGCAAACCCACAGCGACAAGGTTCGGCAGGCGGTGTCCGTCGTGACGGTGCACCGCAGCAAGGGGCTGGAATACCCAGTGGTGATTTGTCCCTACCTCTGGCTGGATGGGGGGAAGGGCCAGGGGGAGGGCAGACGCTGGCAGCGTGGGCCCAATCAGCCCCCCCGGCTGGATCTCCATCGCAACCGGTCCTGGGGCGACGGTTATCTGGCCGAGAGGAACCATCAGGTGGCCCAGGAAGCGGAACGGGAGCGCCTCGCCTACGTGGCCCTCACCCGGGCGATGCATCGGCTCGTGCTGGCCTGGGTGCCGGCCAAACGGCGGGAGTGCAACCCGCTCTATCCCTGGTTGTTCGTGAATGATCCCGTGCCGGATGTGGATGAGCACTGGCCGGAGGACAGCCCCCTCGACGCCTGGCGCCAACGGCTGGAAGAGCAGATCGTGGAACGCCGCTTACCCCTGCGCGTGCTCGATCCCCCAGTGCTGGACCTCGCGGGCGTAACGCCGCCCCCTCGGCAGGTGGACGCCATCACCCTGGCCACGGGCCCCGTTCCCACGGGGTCTCTCTATCGGGGGTGGGCCCGCAGCAGCTACACCAGCTGGACCCACGGCCGCACCAGGGACGAGGGCCCCCGGCTCCCCGCTGAAGCGGTGGAGGAGGGGCGGGACATCAGCGATCCAAGCCCGGAGGATGGAGCCGTGCTGGAGGCCCAACCACCAACGGCCCAGGAGATGGCCTGGCCGGTCCTGGGGCCCTGGGCCGACCTCCCCCGGGGCTCGGGCTTCGGGGACTGCCTGCACCGGGTACTGGAGCAGATCGACTATGAATCCGTGCTGCCATGCCCGGCCCTCGAGGCCGTGGTGCACCACGAACTCCGGCGGGCGGGCCTGGACGAGCGATGGGCGGACTCTCTGTTGGCGGCCATTCAACAGATGCTGGGCACACCCTTTGGCGGGGAGCTCGGGAGCCTCAGGCCGGCGGATCTGAACGCCAGAACCCGCATGAATGAACTGCATTTTGATCTCAGCCTTCATCATGTGCGGGCGGCCGACCTGGCCCGGGCGTTTCTCGACCACCCTGGGGGAGCCTTTGGGGAGGCCTACGCCACGGCGCTCTCCCTGCTCCCGGTGAACCACTGCGGGTTCCTCACGGGCTCCATCGACCTGGTCTTTCCTGCCCCAGCGACCAAGCAGTGGTGGGTGCTGGATTGGAAAAGCAACTGGCTCGGTCGGCGGGATGGTCAGGGCCAAACCCTCTCCTGCGGCCCAGGGGACTACGGACCAGACGCCCTCCAGTCGCTCATGGCAAGCCACCACTACCCCCTCCAGGCCCATCTCTATCTGGTGGCCCTGCATCGCTATCTGGCCTGGCGTCTGCCGGCTTACTGCCCGGAGCAGCACCTGGGAGGGTATGCCTACGTGTTCGTGCGCGGCACCCCGGGGGAAGCGGGGTGGGAGGTGCTGCCAGGCCCGGTACCTGGGATGGTGGTGGAGCGTCCCCCCCTGGGGCGAGTGTTGGCGCTGGATCGGGCCCTGGGGACCGCTCCCTCTGGATGGGAGCCCGGCCTTCACCCATGAGCACCTTTCCCCGCCGAGATCCCCCCAGCTGGGTGCCCCCGTTGAGTCGCGCCCTGGCGGAGGCCCTGCCCCGACTCTATGGAGAGCCCCCTGATGCCCTCCTGGGCGACCTCATCGAAGCCCTCACCCGAGCGATGGAGCGGGGGGAACTCGCGATCGATCTGAACGGTG
>JBIIHR010000075.1:0-5907 GCA_044235655.1 Cyanobium sp.
GGAACCCGCAGGGGTCGGGGCCGACCTGGTGGCCGGATCCCTGATCAAGAATCCGGGCGGCACCCTGGCCCCCACCGGCGGGTATGTGGCCGGGCGGCGGGAGCTGGTGGAAATGGCCTGCTGTCGCCTGACGGCACCCGGCATCGGCAGCGAGGGAGGCACGGGCTTCGATCTGTATCGCCTGCTGTTTCAAGGACTGTTTCTGGCTCCCCAGATGGTGGGCGAAGCCCTCATTGGAGCCGAACTGGTGGCCCAGGTGTTCCACACCCTGGGCTATCCGGTGCAACCCCGGCCAGGGGCCCAGCGCAGCGATGTGATCCAGGCCGTTCAGCTGGGGCAGGCCGCGGCCCTGCAGAGCGTGTGCCGTGCCTTCCAGGGCGCTTCCCCGGTGGGCAGCTACCTCGATCCGGTGCCGGCCCCCATGCCGGGCTATGCCAGTGAACTGGTGATGGCGGGCGGCACCTTCATTGATGGCAGCACCAGCGAATTCTCCGCAGACGGCCCCCTGCGGGAACCCTGGGTGCTCTATGTGCAGGGAGGCACCCACCATGCCCATGCCGCCATCGCCCTGGAGCGGGCCTTGCTGGCCCTCAGTCCCACGTCTCCCTGACAAACTGGGGGGGCTCCAGACTCTTTACCCATGGCGCTCAGCTTTCCCGACGACTGCCGCTATTCCGACAGCCATGAATACGTGCGCAGCGAGGGCGAACTGGCCCGCCTAGGGATCAGCGCCTTCGCAGTCGATCAGCTGGGGGACATCGTTTTTGTGGAACTGCCCGAGGTGGGAGCCACCCTCTCCCGGGGCGCGAGCTTCGGCAGTGTGGAATCCGTGAAGGCCGTGGAAGACCTCATCTCCCCCATCAGCGGGGTGGTGGAAGCCCGCAATGAGGCTGTGCTGAGCAGCCCGGAAGAACTGCAGAACGATCCCTACGGAGAGGGCTGGCTCCTGCTGGTGCGGCCGGGGGACGCCACCGAGGTCAGCGCCTTGATGGGAGCGGAGGACTACCGCCGCAAGGTGGAGGGCGCCTGAGGGTCCGGCATCCAGGGGGGGCAGACCACCCGGAAAGTGTTTAGAGTCTCGGCCACTTTTTTGGATGCCTGTGGCCGCCCCATTCCTGCTTCGGCATCTGGGTCCTGGAGAGCAAGACAGGCAGTTCATGCTGGCTGAGCTCGGCCTCTCGTCGCTGGAGGCACTGGCCCACGAGGTGGTGCCAACCGGGATCCTGCTCACGCCAGAGGCCGCCGCGGAGGGCCTGCCCGAGGGGGTGAGCGAGGCTGAGGCCCTGGCCGAGCTCGCCGACATCGCCGCTCGCAACAGCAGCCACCGCAGCCTCATCGGCCTGGGCTACTACGGCACGGCCACCCCGGCCCTGATCCAGCGGCATGTGCTGGAAAACCCCTGCTGGTACACCGCCTACACCCCCTACCAGGCCGAAATTGCCCAGGGCCGCCTGGAGGCCCTCCTCAATTTCCAGACCCTGGTGAGCGAACTCACCGGTCTGCCGATCGCCAATGCCTCCCTGCTGGATGAGGGAACCGCGGCCGCGGAAGCCATGGCCATGGCTCTCAACGTCTGCCGCCGGCCGGAGGCCCGCCGCTTCCTGGTGGATCAGCAGGTCTTTCCCCAGACCCTGGCCGTGCTGCAGACCCGCGCCGAACCCCTCGGCATTGTGCTGGAGTCGGTGGATCTGGAATCCCTGGCCCGCCAGACCGAACCGTCCCTGGCGGACGACATCTTCGGGCTACTGATCCAACTCCCCGGGGTCGCCGGCCGTCTCTGGGATCCCTCCAACCTGCTGGCCGCGGCCCGCTCCGCGGGAGTGATCAGCACGGTCGCCGTGGATCCCCTCGCCCAGACCCTGCTGGCACCGGTGGGGGTCCTGGGGGCCGACATCGCTGTGGGCAGCCTTCAACGCTACGGCGTACCCATGGGCTTTGGCGGGCCCCATGCGGCCTTCTTCGCCACCCTGGATGCCTACAAGCGCCACATCCCCGGCCGGCTTGTGGGCCAATCCCGCGACGCCGAGGGCAATCCGGCCCTACGCCTTGCTCTCCAGACCCGGGAACAGCACATCCGCCGCGACAAGGCCACCAGCAACATCTGCACGGCCCAGGTGCTGCTCGCCGTGATGGCCAGCTTCTATGCCGTGCACCATGGACCGGACGGGCTGGAGGCCATGGCCCGCCGCGTTGTTGCCTTCCGCCTTGCCCTGGGGGCATCCCTGGAGAAACTGGCCCTGCCGGTGGAGCCTGGCCCAGGATTCGACACTCTGGTGGTCCAGACGCCCCAGGCACAGATTCTGGTGGATCGGGCGGAAACCGCAGGCTTCAATCTGCGCTGGGGTGTGGACGGCCGCGGCTGCGAGGGGGGACTCGCCATCAGCCTGGATGAACTCACCACCACCCAGGAGCTGGAACGGCTGATCCGTGCCCTGGCCCCTGACCCCCACCAGGCCGCAGCCGCCATCGCCACCCTGCACCGGAGGCTCGAAGAGCTCAGTGAACCAGCCGCTGGCCTGGATTCCCTTCTGCCGGGACTGCCCCTGCGCCAGGGCCCCTGGCTGTCCCAGCCTGTGTTCCACACCTACCGCAGCGAAACCGAGCTGCTGCGCTACATCCAACGGCTGGTGAGCAAAGACTTCTCACTGGTGCACGGCATGATCCCCCTGGGGAGCTGCACCATGAAACTGAATGCGGCTGCGGAGCTTCAGCCCGTGAGCTGGCCTGGCTTCAGCCAGCTCCATCCCTTTGCCCCAGCCCACCAGAGCCAGGGCTACCAGCAACTGGTCACCGACCTGCAGAACTGGTTAGGAGCGATCACGGGCTTCGCCGGCGTTTCGCTCCAGCCGAATGCGGGGTCCCAGGGGGAATATGCCGGACTGATGGTGATCCGGGCCTGGCACCGGAGCCGAGGTGAGGGCCATCGCAACATCTGCCTGATCCCCACCAGCGCCCATGGCACCAACCCGGCCAGCGCCGTGATGGCCGGCATGGAGGTGGTGGCCGTGGCCTGTGATGAGGCCGGCAACATCGACCTGGCCGATCTGGAGAGCAAGGCCGCGGCCCATGCCACCCAGCTGGCCGCCCTGATGGTCACCTACCCCTCCACCCACGGGGTCTTTGAAACGGAAATCCAGCGCATCTGCTCCCTGGTGCATGCCCAGGGGGGCCAGGTGTATCTGGATGGCGCCAACCTCAATGCCCAGGTGGGCCTCTGCAAGCCCGGGCTCTATGGGGCGGATGTGTGCCACCTCAACCTGCATAAGACCTTCTGCATTCCCCATGGGGGCGGGGGGCCGGGAGTGGGTCCGATCGGTGTGGCGGCCCATCTGGTGCCCTTCCTGCCTGGCCATCCCCTGGCCGCGGTGGGTGGGGGTGGCCGGGGCGCCGATGGGGAAGCCATTGGTCCGGTGTCGGCGGCTCCCTGGGGAAGTGCGGGGATCCTGCCGATCAGCTGGATGTACATCCGGATGATGGGGGGAGATGGTCTGCGGCAAGCCTCCCTGGTGGCCCTGCTCTCGGCCAACGTGATCGCGGAACGGCTCGATGCCCACTTCCCCGTCCTCTACCGCGGTGCCAATGGACGGGTGGCCCATGAATGCATCCTCGATCTCCGTCCTCTGAAGCGTTCGGCCGGCCTGGAGGTGGATGATCTGGCGAAGCGTCTGATGGACTACGGATTCCACGCCCCTACGGTGAGCTGGCCCGTGGGCGGCACCGTGATGGTGGAGCCCACGGAAAGTGAAGGGCTGGCGGAAATCAACCGGTTCTGCGAGGCGATGGTGGCCATCCGGGGAGAGGCGGCGGCCATTGAATCCGGCGAGGCCGATCCCCTCAACAACCCCCTCAAGCACGCCCCCCACACCCTGCTCACCCTCACTGCAGACCACTGGGATCGGCCCTACAGCCGGGAACAGGCCGCCTTCCCCGCAGGCCTCCAGCAGGCCAGCAGCAAGATCTGGCCCGCCGTGGCCCGGATCGATAACGCCTTCGGGGATCGCAATCTGGTGTGCACATGCCCGAGCGTGGCCGAACTGGCAGTTCAGAAAGTGGCCGCCTAGGCGGACCACCGACTACCCAGCCCTTGCCCGATAGGGCATCATTTCGCACAAGTTCTCAGCGGCGACCCCCTCCGGCGTCGCTGAGTTTGACCCCTTCTTTCCCAGGTCCCCCATGGACGGCAACGGCGAAACCCCTAACGGAATGAGCCAGAGAGTTGAGGGCACCAATGTGGTTCGGGTGCCGTTCGGGGTGCGCCGGGCACGACGGGTCCGCCCTGAACGGCCAGCCCATTGGGCCACCCTTGTTCTTCCTCTTCAAGCCGGTGGGGGTGGCATTCCCCCCACCCCCCCACAGGCGGCTTGACCCGTCGTCTGACCCCGATTAAGGCGATGCCAGATTTCTGAATCGGGTGAACTGGGGTTCGAAAAGCAGCTTGCAGGTGCCTACAGGTCCATTCCTGTGTTTCGTGATGATCACCTCCGTGATGCCACGATCGGGCGTTTCCGGGTTGTAGTACTCATCCCGGTAGATCATCATCACCAGGTCGGCATCCTGCTCAATCGAGCCTGATTCCCGCAGGTCGCTCAACATCGGCCGCTTATTGGTTCGTGATTCCACACCCCGACTGAGCTGGGATAGGGCCATCACGGGCACATTCAGTTCCCTGGCCATGCCCTTCAGACTCCGGGTGATTCGAGAGAGCTCCTGCACCCGGTTATCGGAGCCGCTGCCCTCCATGAGCTGGAGATAATCGATCACCACCAACCCCAGTTCTTTGCCGGTTTCCGCCATCAGGCGGCGGCAGAGGGAGCGCATCTCCAGCACACCAGCGTTGGGCTTGTCGTCGATGTAGAGGGGCAGACGGCTGAGGTTGCTGATGCCCTGGCCCAGCAGCGGCCATTCCTCCTGGTGCAAGCGGCCCGTGCGCAGGCGGCCACTCTCGATGCCCACCTCCATCGACAGCAGCCGGTAGGTGAGCTGCTCTTTGCTCATCTCCAGGCTGAAGACGCACACCGGCAGGTCGTGGAGCTGGGCCACGTTGCGGGCGATGTTGAGCACGATGGAGGTTTTGCCCATCGCCGGACGGCCCGCCACGATCAGCAGATCGCTGCGCTGCAGGCCCTGGGTCATGGCGTCCAGGTCGTAGAAATTCACCGGTAAACCCGCCAGGGCCGTTCCCAGGGAACGGGTTTCAATCTCCTCAAAGGTGCGGGTGAGGATCTCGGCGGTGGGCGTCAGCCCCTGGCTCGGCTTCTCCTGGCTGATGGCAAAGATCTTTTGTTCTGCTTCATCGAGCACCTGCTCCATCGGCTTGCTCTGATCGAAGCCCAGTTGGATCACCTCGTTGCCCGAGCGGATCAGGCGGCGGCGCAGATATTTGTCCATCACCAGGCGGGCCACCTGATCGATCGAGGCGGTGGAGAGGGTGCGATCCACCAGCTCCATCAGTCGAGCCGATCCCCCCACCTTCTCCAGCTGGCTCGTATCCGCCAGCCAGGCCGCCATCGCCGTGAGATCGGTGGGCTTCCCCTGGCTGTGGAGCATCAGGGCGGTGCGATAGATCTCCCGATGCGCACCCAGGTAGAACGCCTCGGGTTGCAGCACATCCGCGACCCGACCAATGGCATCCGGGTCGAGCAGGATGCCTCCCAGCACCGCCTCCTCGGCCTCCAGGTTCTGGGGAGGAACGGATTCGGGCAGGGCCTCAAAATCGCCGCCCCGGCTGCCCCCAGGCTCCCGTTGGGGCCCACTCCGCCGCGGCCCCCCTTCTCCGGGCGCGGGGGCAGGGGTCAGGGGCACACTCACCATCGAATCACTCCAGGGGGCCGGGGCCAACGGGGGATCCATCATCCCCTGGGAAAGAGAGATCTTCAGGGGCCTGGCGCCAGCCTGTCCTGGGTCCCT